>RGVD01000054.1 GCA_010027395.1 Bacteroidota bacterium | reverse complement strand
ATAAGCAATACCAAAAAGCTGCTGATGAAATTATGGCCTTGTATGATGCCAAATCCTATGAGATGAACTTGCGCTTAGGTTGGTTATTGTATGAGGTTGGTAGATACAACGATGCAGTGGATTACTATCAGAAAGCATCTGCCATACATACATATTCTATCGAAGCCAAGTTGGGTTTGGTTTATCCTTTATCAGCACAAAATAAATGGGACGAAGTGTTGAATCAATACCGCTTAATACTTGCCATAGATGCTAAAAATACTTTGGTAAACTATAGAACAGGTTTGATTTACTACAACCGAAAAAACTATGCAGCCGCACAAAAGTTTTTTGATACCGTTCTTCAAATTTACCCTTTCGACTACGATTGCCTATTGATGAGTGCTTGGAACAACTATGCACTTGGCGACAAGGCAGAAGCAAAGAATTTATTTGAAAGAGCCTTGATGAATACACCTAGCAGCAAATCTGCCTCAGAAGGACTTGCATTGTGTAATAAATAAAGTTTAATTTGTTTTATGACTGAAGAGAACAAACCTTTTGGCATAAAACAATGGGCCGAAGACGACCGACCCCGCGAGAAGCTTCTGCTAAAAGGCAGGCATAGCCTGAGTGATGCAGAATTGATAGCTATTTTGATTGCTACGGGTACCAAAGAAGAATCTGCGGTTGACTTGGGTAAAAAGATTTTGGCTGCTGCCAATAACAACCTAAATGATTTGGCGCAACTGAATATCAAAGACCTTAAGAAGATTAAGGGAATAGGAGAGGCCAAAGCCATTAGCATTGTGGCTGCATTGGAACTGGGTCGCAGAAGGAAGAATACTGCTACCGAAGAGAAGCCCTTGCTTAATAACAGCAAGCGTATTTTTGAAACCATTTTGCCTTACTTGCAAGATTTACCACATGAAGAGTTTTGGGTGCTTTTGCTCAATAACCGTCTGCAGCTTTTGGCTGCCAAAAGGGTAAGTGGAGGGGGAATCACTTCTACTATTGTTGATCCTAAGATAGTTTTTAAGATGGCTATAGATCATTTGGCTAGCAATATTGTTTTGTGCCACAACCACCCTTCAGGAAATAAACAACCGAGTCATGCAGATATTAGCATCACTAAGAAAATGATTGAATCGGGGAGGATGTTAGAGATTGCGGTGGTTGAGCATATCATTGTTGCGGGTGATACCTATTATAGTTTTGCCGATGATGGCAAAATGCAATAAATAGTTTGACTAAGCTTGTTAAGCGAAGCAACTTATGCTTGTTGTTGTTTTAGCAAAGCGTCATCAACCGCGGGCAAATTTCACATAGCTTTGCCGTGCCTGTCAATTATTATTAAACTAAGTTTACTTTTACTAATGTTGAAAGCATCTTCCATTTGAGTTAGTTGTCATTCTCTTGCATCTGTTACCGGCTTTTGTCACGCCTGAACATTGCATAGAAGTTGCATTTCTTATAGTCTGCTGAGTTGGATGGACAGTGATTTGCTCTTCAGATATTTGAGGACTTTCACTACCTATTTGACCCTCATGATGAAAACAATACCCACTTACATTGTGTGTCATTATTTTGCATCTTTCTCCCTTTTTTGTAATGCCATTACATCGAACAGATTCAGTGCTTTTAGGCTCATCAATAGATGATTTTGATTTGACAATATTCCAAGACCAACAACTCAGACACAGCGTTTTTTCAATTTCATTTTCCTGCCTATTTTCTAACAAGTTAAAAAAATCTATACCTGTAGCACTTTCAACACTATCTATTGACAATGCAAAGTTTTCTAAATTCTCTTTTGAGCCTTCATTAGGGAGTATAAATCCTATACCTTTAATTCCAGGTTCGGTGTAATCCAAGATCACTTTATAAAAATATTTAGGAACAGAAACTTTATCTGGTCCAATTGTTTCTAATCCTTTGGTTAATATGGGTCCTGTTACCACGTATATATTATTGTTTTCTATGGCCCATGTTCTAACTAATGATTCTAATTTCTTCCAAATTCCTCTATTGAAACTTGGAACTTGAGGACTCATGTTACTATAGTAAAATGATTCTTCCATTGTAATTGATGAATACCCCATGTCTGAAGCTGGCGCTAAATGGCCTCTATCATATCCATAACCTTGATAGTCTCTATCTTCAGCACTGCCTGTTTTAATGAGTGGATCGGGCATGAACTTATTCGTTCTTTCATACAGTTTATTTGTTTCTTCTTTTGTCAATTCATAAGCCACCCAATTAGCTTGTTCATGCGCTTCATTATATAATAGTGAGTATCCTGTATGAGAAATGATATCATCTTTTGAGGTGGTTTTAGGAATCTCTAGTTTATTAATAATTGAAGCATTCAGATGATGAGTAGTAAGACTATCCTTATAAATCCATGTCCCATCTTCATAAAGTATTACTATTCTAGCGTTATCAGTTTTTGCATGTTGTATCTGACCTATAGCTGTTGTTCTAAATAAAATAGTTGCGAGTATATATAATGTAATTTTTTTCATTAGGGCAATTTTTTAAAATATGAGCCAACATTGTCATAGCATTACAAATGTATACCTAATATATCCTTTATCATTATTTTTCTATTAATAAGTGGTTTGCTCTTTTTTTGTAATTTGGTAAATTGACACCTAGTAATAAAACTTCTTGTCAGTAAGCGTTTAATGCATTGTCAGTTCAAGCGGAGTCGAGAACAGCTTTATGTCTAGGAAGGAGTCTTTCTATATCCCGACTACCCAAGGTAACGGTCACAACATTGCAAAAATCGGCTTCACGAGAGGAAGGACTTTCATCTAAAGATTTTAAAGCAAAAGCAACGACCTTCATAAAATCTGCCAGAAAATGTTTTTGGTTTTTTGTGGTATGGGTTGCTGAGCGGAGTCGAAGCATAGTTAAGCATACTTGGCTCATGCCTCTTTAATTACATAAAACTCTTTACTAACACATGAGCTCTTAGTATGTGCTGCAAGAAAAAAGCAAATTACATTTTCCAAGATTTTAGGACAGTCTTGATTTTTTGGTTCTTTGGAATTTATACTGAGCGGAGTCGAAGTATCAAAACAAAAGAACACTTCAGAATATTTTTTCCAATCTATCACTTATCTAATTTTTTTACATTTTCCTTATGAGGAAACAAAATGCTACTTCCTTTATTATCCCTATCCAATGCAGACCATACGCTTGGGCTGGTTGACGGAAAATTGGCTTGACGACCGAAATTTCATTTTGTAGAATCATAAATACAATAATTTTTTCGAAATGATTGTTTAGCAAAAGCCAATCTGATATTTTTGCGACACATGATTAAACCCATCCAACAATTTAGACTCTGGATTCGCCAATACCCAATGGCGCGTAAGTTTATTAAATTTGGAATCGTTGGCACCACCAGCACCGTGTTTAGTCTTGCTGCTTTTTGGCTTATCATCAGCCAATACCCTCAATTTAATTTGATAGCTAAAGCCATAGGTTATATCACAGGCTTTTTTGTAGGATTTACCTTAAATAAATTTTGGACCTATATCGACCAAGCCGAAGATGGCGAAAAGTATTTGTTAAAATATGTTATGGTGTATGGTGGTACCTTTATAGTTTATTTACTTTTTAATTTTGTGTGCGACCATGTGGTGCACCCTAACGAATATATGGCACAGCCTTTCTATGCTTCAGAAAATAAAGGGGCAGGTGATTGGTTTATGAACAATGGTCCTTTGGTTTCGAATATCCTTTCTATTTGCCTGAATGTGGTGCTCAATTTCTTAGGCACCAATTTCTTGGTATTCAAAGTACCTGAGCCAGATAAGTTGTTTGATTAATTTATTTATGGACCAGCACACTATTTAATTAGTAAGGCAATTACCAATCATATTATCAAATTTATAGAATGTATTGAACTTTTGAAACCCATATATCTTAAGTTAAACCAAACACTTTTTCGTCTACTCAAATGAATTAATTGCTTTCTTCAAAGAATGCTTTATCAAGAACAATTGCATCTTGCAATGCATATTGTTCAATAGCCGTATCGAGCAAATAATCTCTAATAACCAATAAGAGATTTCCTTTAGCATCTTCACTCTTATAGTGCATAATAAGTTCAGTAATGACAGGCTCTAGGCCTTCTTTTCTTTCAATTTCTAACTTACCTACCTCGTCCACCACAAGCCAATCAAGACCATATTTTTTTTGTTTTCTTAAAATGGATTTTGCTACTTCAAAATTATCTTTGTTAAATTCAAATTTACCAACCTTTATTCCACCTGAATTTTCATTTAATTCTAACTCATAAAACTTCTTTTCGGCAACATCATACAAAACTCTTTTTCCATTTACATCAGGTGTAAGAATCCCTGCTGCATTCTTGGTTTCAAGCCATTTTTGCAACAAGGTGGTCTTGCCTGATTGCACAGGCTGACTCAAAATATATATCTTATTTTTCGACTTCAATCTTGTGGGTGATAAAGTGAAATAACAATCATGTTTATTACGAATGCTTTGTATACCAAAAGGCCATTATGGCTTTCTTTAGCCAACTGCATAGCTGGTTTCACATAACTTCTCAATTCGGGTATGATATCCATTAATTGAGAGATGGCTTGTTGCTTTTTGTTTTTTGCTTTGACAAGCCATTTTTTCATCAGCCATTTAATGAGTGGACTTACTACAAAAAGCAAAATTAATAGGGCAGAAATGGTTCGCGAAATGGCATAAATAGCTCTACTGCCGCTGCCTTGCAATATAAATGTGATACATATAAAAAGCAGAATAAAGAGCAAAGACCAAAGCTTATGTTTTCTTTTTTTTCTTGGATTTGTTTCAATATCCGCTCTTGTTTCTAAGTGTTTATATTTTTCAATAATTCCTGTTGATTCTCTCTCTAATTTAGCAGGTAAAGAGGCTCCCCACCAGCCCAATAGCATTCCCCATATAGTGTAAACGAGTGTGTATATCAATATCAACCAAAAGCTAAATGAAACATCAATAGATAAGCACAGGGTTTTAAGGATGTCTTGAAAAAACAGATCCATTGCTTCCCAAATGGATGTACCAAAAATAAGGGTGGTGAGTAAGAAGTTTTGCGTGGCTGATTCGAACAACGCCAACATCCCAAATAGCACAGCAGCCATGCGAAAGAATGGGATAATGGAAAAGAATATTGCACCTGTCAATCCTTGAAAAGCGACTGCTACATATGCCATAGGTGGTGATTGAGGACTGGCAGAAGCTTTAATAAACATGACCAATATAGTGGCTTGCATGATGGCTTTCCATTTGTGGGTGCTGTGGTAAGCAATCAAACAAACAAGGAGTATGGCAAAACCTCCAAGAAAGAAACCCGTAAAAGGAATTTTGAAGGCATGCATAGCCCCTCCTAGTCCGCTTTCGCTCAAAGCCCATAAGGCCGTTAGCCTAATGATGATATTGTTTTCTTCTATTTTCAATAAACGGGTAAAAATACAATTCTTACCTAAACTTAAAAGAATCCTTGTTTTCCATCATTTGTGTAGATTCAGATAACTTCTATATTTGACAGATAGATTCATGAATGTATGCAGATTCAATTTATTGGTGCCGCTAGAACAGTTACAGGTAGTAAACACTTAATTACAACCATTGATGGCAAGAAAATTTTGCTCGACTGCGGTTTTTTTCAAGGCAAAGGTTCTGAGTCGGAAGGCCTAAATCGTAAATTTGATTTTGTGCCTTCATCTCTTGATTTTGTTATACTTTCTCATGCTCATATTGATCACTCAGGTAATTTACCAGGTCTAGTAAAAATGGGTTTTAAAGGACCTATTATTTGCACACCTGCCACCAAAGACTTGTGCGGTATCATGTTAGCTGATAGTGCGCACATACAAGAAAATGATTTACGTTTTGTAAATAAACGTAGAATAAAAAGAGGAGAAACTCCACTTCAACCCTTATACACTGTAAAGGATGTTGAGAATTGTATGCATCAATTTACTTGTATAAAGTATAATTCCCCTTACCAAGTATGTGATGGTGTTGAACTTATTTTTACAGATTCAGGTCATATACTAGGAAGCGCTGCTGTTAATCTCACGTTTAAAGAAGAAGGCTTAACTAAAAGACTCTGTTTTACAGGTGATATTGGAAGATATAATGGCTCCATTTTAAGAGACCCTCAAGCTTTCCCTCAAGCGGATATTATTTTAGCTGAATCTACTTATGGAGATAGGTTGCACAGTGACAACACACTGAGCGAGCAACAATTGTTTAATGTGGTATATGATACTTGTATTGAGAAAAAAGGAAAGCTCATTATTCCTGCTTTTAGTCTAGGTAGAACTCAAGAGATAGTGTATGCCCTAGACCAAATGGAACATAAAAAAATGCTACCTCATATCAAGGTTTTTGTTGATAGTCCCTTGTCTGTAAATGCTACCAATATTATGCGCGAGCATGGTGAGTGCTTTAATCAAGATATTTTGGATTACATGAAAACTGATGACAATCCTTTTGGTTTTGGCAATTTGGTGTATGTGCAAGATGTAGAAGAATCGAAGAGTTTGAATGATTTACATGAGCCTTGCATTATTATCTCTGCTTCGGGTATGATAGAGGCAGGAAGGATTAAGCACCACGTGGCCAACAATATTGAAAACCCCAAAAACACCATATTAATGGTGGGTTATGCTGAGCCCAATTCTATTGGAGGAAAAATAAGAAGTGGTGCTAAAATATTGAAGATTTTTGGTGAAGAACACCATGTGAATGCTGATGTGGTTATTATGGATTCGTATAGTGCCCATGGAGACTATAAGGAGATGATACAATACCTGAGTTGCCAAGACAAAGAGCAAGTTCAACAAGTATTTTTGGTCCATGGTGAATACGAGACACAGGTGCATTACAAAGAAAAGTTGTTGGATGCTGGATTTAAAAACATCAGTATTCCAGAATATGGCGATGTGGTGGAGTTTTAATGACCTTTCGTCCTGAATGGAGCACAGCGGAGTGAAGGAACAATGAAGGAGTGAGGAGAAAGGCAAGAGGATTTGGATGTACTGAAATGTTTGCCTACGCTTTGTGTTTAGCAAGCCAACACCAACTGCTCTATTAGATAATAATTTTTTATGCCTTATTTATTGCATTTAATATTTGCCTATATGGTTAAACTAGCCACTCATATTTCTTTTCAATATTTGATTTAAAAACCCCACATTTGCCGAGCAAATTATTAGCATTATGAAGCAAGTATATATAGTTGATGCGGTGCGCACGGCAGTTGGTAAATTCTCAGGAACCCTCAGTTCTGTTCGTCCTGATGATTTGGGTGCCATCGTTATTAAAGCATTGATAGATAGGAATCCAAACTTGGATGTAAACGAAATTGAAGATGTGATTTTTGGTGCTGCTAACCAAGCAGGTGAAGACAATAGAAATGTAGCTCGTATGTCCGCGTTGCTTGCTGGATTGCCAATTTCAGTGGGTGGAAATACCGTAAATCGATTGTGTGCATCAGGCTTGCAAAGTATTGTTGATGCTAGCCGTGCCATTCAATGTGGTGATGGAGACATATATATATCGGGTGGAACCGAGAGCATGACCCGTGCCCCATTTGTGATGGCAAAAGCCGAAACAGCATATAGCCGCACACCTGAAATATATGATACCACCATAGGGTGGCGTTTTACAAATAAAAAATTGGCAGCTATGTACAACCCTTATGCCATGGGTGAAACCGCTGAAAACGTAGCTGAAAGATGGAACATTAGCCGTGAAGAGCAGGATACTTTTGCATTTCAATCGCAAGAGAAATACCAAGCCGCACATGCAGCAGGAAAATTTGCAAACGAAATAGTGCCAGTTCATATCCCTCAAAAGAAAGGTGAGCCTATTATATTCCATAAAGACGAGCATCCTCGCATGTCGAGCATGGAAGACTTAGCTAAACTAAAACCGGCTTTCAAAAAAGAGGGTTCGGTTACAGCAGGTAATTCTAGCGGTATCAATGATGGTGCAGCTGCACTGATGTTGGTAAGCGAAGAGGCTTTGAAAAAATATAATTTAACACCACTTGCCCGTGTGGTAAGCAGAGGTGTGGCAGGAGTTGACCCTGCTATTATGGGAATTGGACCAGTTCCAGCCTCACAAAAAGCCCTAAAACGCGCAGGTATAAAGGCAAGCGATTTGGGTTTGGTTGAATTGAATGAGGCTTTTGCTAGCCAAAGTATTGCCTGTATGCGCGACTTGAAATTAGACCCAAACATTATAAATGTTAATGGAGGAGCTATAGCCATTGGTCATCCTCTCGGAGGCAGTGGTGCAAGGATTTCAACCACTTTGATTCATGAAATGCAAAAACGCAATGTTCGCTACGGATTGGCTACCATGTGTATTGGTGTGGGCCAGGGTGTGGCATTGGTATTTGAAAAATGCTAATTGCAAATAAATTAGAACAAATTATAAAATAATATTCAAACTGATGAGAAGATTTTTATCTATTGCTTTCATTACCATCTCGGCTTTTTTATACAGCTGCACAAATGGTCAAACACAAAACGGAAAAACCAATTTATCTGCTGAAGAGTTTGCACAAAAAATAAAAGAATTGCCGGGTGCGCCCATTATTGATGTGCGCACAGCCGAAGAGTTTAGCAAAGGCCATATTCAAAATGCCAAAAACTTTGATTGGTATGAAGAGATGCTTGACAAACAAGTAGCTTCATTTGATAAAACCAAACCCATTTTGGTGTATTGTTTAAGTGGAGGAAGAAGCTCAGCAGCTGCTAGCAAATTAAGAGCGTCTGGATTCAAAACCGTTTATGAATTGAATGGTGGTATTATGAAATGGAGAGGTGCTAATTTGCCTGAAACCACCGAAACAGCTAGCGCTTCAGCAGGTATGAGCAAAGCACAGTTTGATGCATTATTGCAAACAGATAAAATCGTGTTAATTGATTTTTATGCTGATTGGTGTGCACCTTGCAAAAAGATGAAACCTTATTTAGCTGAAATAGCAAAAGACATGGCCGACAAGGTAGTAGTCGATAGAATAAATGCTGACGATAACCAAGCACTTTGCAAAGACATGCATATTGATGCTTTACCGACACTCCAGGTTTACAAAAACAAATTGCTTACATGGTCAAATACTGGTTTTATTGAAAAGGAAGAAGTACTTAAAAACTTGAAGTAAACTGCCGTTTTTGTAATGATTATTTAACAAAAACTTAAAACATTACCACTAAAATTAGTGATAATTTGATAATCTTTAATATTTAGTTTTGAATTATAATGCAACAACTAGATATTGAAAGACAAACAATATTTATCATGCTACTGTTTGCGGTAGTGTTGCTTTTTTATTTTGTTTTCACTTGGCGAGTCGTAAAAAAACCAATTTGTCCCAAATGTCATTCCTCAGATCGTGAAAGGCTTCAGAAGAGCTCGTTTTTTTCATTTATTCAAACTATGAGAAACCTGAAGAGATACCGCTGTTTAAGATGCTACAAAATTTATTACGTAAAGAAAGTTAAATAACATTAGATATTTTAAATGAACTGTATTTTATAAATGGCTTGATTTGATAAAAGCCAATCATTATTACTTTCACATTAAACCATCTTCATTTCCATACTTTCAATCACATGAAGCAAGGTCTCAAAATCGCTTTGTGTGATATCTAGGTGCATAACAAATCTTACCTTGTTTTTACCCATGCTCACTGCTTTTATATGGTGTTGTTGCAAGTTTGACAAGAAATTTTCAACCAAAAATTCATTCTTAATCTTAAAGATAACAATATTGGTTTCAACAGGCAGAGTACTTTCAATAAAATATTTTTTTGATAAAGCTTCTGCAATTATTGCGGCACGATTATTATCAATCTCAAGTCTATCAATATTGTTTTGAAGGGCATACAAGCCAGCAGCAGCGAGAAAGCCTGCCTGTCTCATACCACCACCAAACACTTTACGAATTCGCTTGGCTTTGTAAATGTGCTCTTTACTTCCCAATAATAATGAACCAACAGGGGCACCTAGGCCTTTAGATAAGCAAATGGAAATGGTATTAAAAATAGTTCCATATAAGCTTGGGTCTTGGTTTTTGGCCACAATGGCATTAAACAGTCTTGCACCATCTAAGTGCAATGCCAAGTTACGATCTGTACAAACTTGTTTAATCTTTTTTAATTCATCTAAATCCCAACAAGCGCCTCCACCTTTGTTTACGGTATTTTCAACACAAACCAAACTTGTTCGGGGAAAATGAATATCTTCATTATTGATGTTTTCTTCAATATCTTTAGCAGTAAACCTCCCATTATTGCCAGATATCAAACGTGCGGAGCAGCCAGAATTAAAGGCGATTCCACCACCTTCATACAAATACACATGCGACAATTCGTGACAGATAATTTCCTCTCCTGCTTGTGTGTGTATTTTAATAGCAATTTGATTGGTCATGGTACCACTTGGGCAAAATAAGGCTGCTTCCATTCCAAACATATCAGCTGCATATTGCTGTAGGGCATTTACGGTTTCATCTTCTGCAAATACATCATCGCCCACTTTAGCTTGCATCATGGCTTCTAGCATGGCTGGGCTTGGTCGGGTTACGGTATCACTTCTTAAATCAATCATACTTCTAGTTCAATTCTTCTAATAGTTCTTTGGCCTTGTTCTTAAAAGGAGCGTTTACATTGATAATTTCAGTCAATAGTTTTTTACATTCCTTGATTCGCTCACTTTTCAGATAGGCCAGGGCTAAATACCATTTGGCGGTATAAATGTTGTTAAACTCTTTGTAGCTGTCAACTGCAGTATACAAATGGATTTCAGCCAAATTATCAAAACCTGTTTGGATGTAAGAAATACCTAAATACAAATTATAATTGCCATCATCGGCTTTTTCGGGTTCAAAGCGGTGAAAGGTTTCAATGGCTAGGTTATAGTCTTTGGTGTCGTAGTAGTTCATGGCTATCACCTCGAAATGACTGGTATCGCTGTCGGCTAGGTTATTGGTCCAATAATTTGAATAGGGTTTAAAGTATTTTTCAAAGAGAGCCGCATTATTGCCATTTTTTTGAATATCATAAAATCGATAGGCCACATAACCTAATCCTGCAATGAAAATTAATAAAAGAATCAAATAGATTGTTTTTCTAATCATGATGTACAAATGTAAAAGTTCTGGGCCTTTTTCAAATTAAAATTTAAATCAATACTAAAATATACACTTTACCTTACAAGTGAGATTAACTTCTCAATCTCGGAAAAAACATAATAAACAAAAACCTACTATTTTCGTTGACTGATACTAAATTTGAAAAATATTGAAAGTAATAATAATAGGTTCGGGAATTGCAGGATTGGCAAGTGCCGTGAGATTGGCAAGCGCAGGGCACCATGTAACTGTTTTTGAAGCCAATGCATATCCTGGAGGCAAGTTAAGTGAAATATATTCTGATGGTTTTCGGTTTGATGCAGGCCCTTCTCTATTTACCTTACCTCAATTGGTGGATGAGCTTTTTGCCCTTGCAGGAAAAGTGCCACAGGAGCACTTTACTTATCTGCAATTAGATAAAACATGCAATTATTTTTTTGAGGATGGCACTCGTTTTTCGGCCTTTCATAATAGAGAAGAAATGGCTGCGGAACTCAATAGTAAATTGGGAATAAAAGATATTAATCCATTTTTTAATCAACTCGATAAGGCAAAGGTTCGGTACCAAATAACAGCACCCATATTTATTGAAAAAAGTCTTCATCGTTTAAAAAACCACATCAGTATTTCCACACTTAAAGGTATCTTCAACATAGGTAAATTAAACCTGTTTGAAAGCATGAATCAAGAGAACGAAAAGCTTTTTGATAACAAATATCTACGCTTTTATTTTGATCGTTTTGCTACATATAATGGTTCAAACCCCTATCAAACTCCTGCTTTACTTAATATGATACCACATTTGGAACACAATATTGGTTCTTATTTTCCAACAAAAGGCATGCATAGTATAACCCAAAGTATTTATGATTTGGCTAAGGAACTAGGGGTGGAGTTTCATTTCAATTGTAAAGTGGAAGAGATTTTGATGAAAGATAATAAAGCTTATGGTGTGAAGGTGAATGGTGAAAAATGGCTATCAGATGTGGTGGTGAGCAACATGGATATCTACCCAACATACAAAAAACTACTTCCAAAAGTCAAAGCACCAAATCGCATATTGAAGCAAGAAAAGTCCTCTTCCGCATTGATATTTTATTGGGGAATAAATAAGGTTTTTGAAGAATTGGATTTACATAATATATTATTTACTCAAAATTATAAGGAAGAGTTTGCTGCCATATTTACCAAGAAAAACATCTATCAGGATCCAACGATATACATCAATATCACTTCGAAGCTGAAGCCAAGTGATGCTCCTAAAGATTGTGAAAATTGGTTTGTTATGATTAATGTGCCCAATAACCAAGGGCAGGATTGGGACAAGCTCATCATAGAAGCCAGAACAAATATTATC
>RGVD01000053.1 GCA_010027395.1 Bacteroidota bacterium | reverse complement strand
TTTAAGATATCCTTTTAGTGATAATATAAACTGGGTTTGCATACTTCATTCTGATGTGCGAATTAGTGATGCTAATTGGCTTTACAATCTTGGCACTTCGATGAATAAATTAAAAAGTAAAGGTGTAAAAATGATAGCACCTTTAACAAACAACCCGGTTGTAGACAATCCATTGTTGAAAGCAGATAAGGCAACTTATAAGGATGATATTATTTTGACTGAAGGATTTTTACCATTTTACTGTGTTTTTGCTCATAGACAATTGTTTAACACTGTTGGTTTATTGCCCGAATACCCATATGCAGGTGTGGAGGTCGAAGTTTATGCTAAGGCCATGAAGGAAAAGGGTTTTTTTCAAGCTGTTTGTAATTCTAGTTGGGTTCAGCATGAGGGTCGTGGAACACTTAAACATTTAGATAACAATAAAAAGGTGCAAGAAATATTGCGAAAAGTAAAAGAGTCTAAGCTTGAAAAGCCTGAAAATATAGTATTGAATAATTATTTCGAATTGTATAATAAAACCAGTCGTTGGGGCTCTATTTCTTGATATATTCCATAGATTGAATAATCAAATAATTTGAGTATAAATGAAACCATTCTTCAAAATAAGTAAAATCTAAAATAACTTAAATTGATTCTAGAAAAGATTTGAATGCACATATTCTTTCACCATCGAATCAAAATCTCCTTTGCACCAAGGGAAGAAGGCTGTCTGTAAAGGTTGATAGAAAATAGGCAAGTCCTGAAATTTTTCTTTTAGCTCTGGGCTTAATAATTTAACGGCATCTTTTTCGGTTGTAATAATGATTTTCTTACTCGATTTTAAATGCTCATAGCCATACATAATTCTCTTCAACTCTTCGTCTCCGTATGATTGATGATCGTTAAAATGAATAGTTTCAACTTCTTTAAATTGTGATTTGATATACTCGTCAAGGCTTGATATATGGGCAATACCTGCAAATAGTAATATACCTACTTCATTGGAAATATCGTATGAATTATCATTATCATACACACGAATCAATTCACCATAGGTTTGAAATGAGAAGTATACTTTTTGATGTGCGAATGGCTTAATACTATCAATTATTTCTTTGGCCTTTGTTTGGTTTAATTGTTCAGGACATTTTGTAACCACTATGGCATCTGCACGTTTATAAGCGTTTCGGTATTCTCTTAAATTGCCCATAGGAGCAATGAAATCATGGGTAAACATCCTATTGTAATCGCTAAGCAAAATATTCAATCCGGGTTTTACGGCTCTATGCTGAAAGGCATCATCCAACAACACAACCTGAGTTTCTTGGGCGTCAAACAACAAGTTTGGAATTCCTAAAACCCTGTTTTCGCTCACGGCCACTGCAGCTTCATGCTTGTGCTTTTTGAAAATTTGAAAAGGCTCATCACCAATGCTAGCAGCAGTTGCAGTGTCGTCAGCAAAAATATAGCCCCTGGTTTTTCTTCTATATCCTCTGCTTAAAACGGCTGTTTTAATTTCTGGTGAAAGCAATCTAATCAAATACTCGATATGAGGGGTTTTTCCTGTGCCTCCAAAAGCCAAATTACCCACACTTATGATAGGAATATCAAAACGAGTAGAGGGCAAAATACCTGCATCATAAAACAAGTTACGCAAGAAAATAACAATTGCATATAACAGTGAGAAGGGCAGGAGAAGGAGTCTAAATGCTTTCACGCTTGCTTATCTTATGAATTATTTTTTAGCAACACTGCCATAAAGAGCCATACGTTGCTCTTTCACATTTTCGTTCTCTAGATATTCGTCATAGCTCATTCTCTTGTCAATGGTACCTTTAGGCGTTATTTCAATAATACGGTTGGCAATGGTTTGGGTAAACTCATGGTCATGACTGGTGAACATGGCATTGTGTTTCCAATCCACCAAGGCATCATTAAAGGCGGTAATAGATTCCAAATCCAAGTGATTGGTTGGTTCGTCTAATATTAAAAAATTGGCGTTTGTCATCATCATTTTACTAATCATGCAACGCACTTTTTCACCTCCGCTCAACACATTTGATTTTTTAAAAACCTCTTCGCCACTAAACAACATTTTTCCTAAAAAGCCACGGATATAAGTTTCGTCCTTTTCAGCAGAGAATTGCCTTAACCAATCCACCAAGTTTTCTGGATCGGCAAAGTATGAGCTGTTGTCGTTGGGTAAGTAACTTTTTGTAATCGTTTGTCCCCATACAAATTCACCACTATCAGCCGTATCATGGCCAATTAAAATTTCGAATAAACCTGAGATCGCCAATGGTTCTCTAGATAGTATAGCAACCTTATCACCTTTATCTAAAGTAAAACTAATATTTGAAAACAAGGTAACACCTTCGCTATTTTTCTTACTTAGGTTTTCAAGTCTCAGTATTTGGTCGCCACAATCTCTATCTGGTCTAAAAATAATGCCAGGGTATTTGCGTGTACTTGCTTTAATGTCGTCAACAACCAGTTTTTCCAAAAGTTTTTTACGACTTGTAGCTTGTTTACTTTTAGAAGCATTGGCACTAAATCGCTCAATAAATTCTTGTAATTCTTTGCGTTTGTCTTCAACTTTTTTGTTTTGGTCTGAGCGCTGTCTCAAAGCCAATTGACTGCTTTGGTACCAGAAACTATAGTTACCCGTGTACAATTGCATCTTATTGAAATCAATATCGGCAATATGCGTACAAACGGCATCTAAGAAATGTCGGTCATGGGAAACCACAATTACCAAGTTTTGAAAATCAGCAAGGAAGTTTTCTAACCAAGAAATGGTTTCAACATCCAAGTCATTGGTAGGTTCATCCAATAGTAAAATATCTGGGTTGCCAAAAAGGGCTTGTGCCAAAAGCACCCGCACTTTTTCTTTACCATTCAATTCGCTCATTAAACGATTGTGATAGCTTTCATCAATACCCAAATCTGCCAACATGGTAGCCGCATCGCTTTCTGCATTCCATCCTTGCATTTCGGCAAATTGTGCTTCGAGTTCTGCTGCTCTCATACCATCTGCATCACTAAAATCAGGTTTTAGATAAATGGCATCTTTTTCCTGCATGATTTCATTCAATTTCTGATTGCCCATGATTACAGTTTGTAGCACAGGGAACTCATCAAATTCAAAGTGATTCTGTTTCAAAACACTCATCCTTTCACCAGGCGTGATTGAAAAAGAACCTGTTGTAGGATCTATTTCACCTGATAGAATTTTTAGGAAAGTAGATTTACCTGCACCATTGGCACCAATCACCCCATAGCAATTGCCTTGGGTGAATTTTACGTTTACTTCGTCAAACAGTACACGTTTGCCATAGCGGAGAGAAAGATTTGAAACTGAAATCATGTAAGAAAAAAATTGAGGCGCAAAAGTACGCAAAAAGTACCGAAATTGAGGTAACTAAAATTTTAGCTACAACTTCACATTGCTGCTTTCATTCATTTTTTTTAAGTTATTGATAGCATACCTCATGCGACCAAGTGAGGTGTTAACACTCACACCTGTTGCGTCAGCAATTTCTTTGAAGCTCATTTTGCCCCAGTGTCTCAGGATAAGCACTTCTTTTTGCTCTTCTGGCAATTTTCTAATCATGTGACGAAGAGTTTGCTCACTTTGCATTTGCATCAACTTGTCTTCGTTCGATGGTTCATGAAAATGGATGAAGTCGAAAACATCACGTCCATCGCTATTGGTAATAACGGTTCCTTGACGCTTCATCTTTCGGATGTAATCGATGGTAAGGTTCCGCCCAACGCGAACTGCCCAACCAACAAATTTTCCTTCTTCGTTGTATTTTCCTGATTTAAGGGTATTGATTATTTTAATAAACGTTTCTTGGAAAATGTCCTCAGCTATGGCTTGGTCTTTTACCAAAAGATAAATAGCAGTGTAAACGCTTCTTTTGTGTCGGTTGAATAACTCGGTAAAACTTTGCTCGTGTCCGGCTTGATACAAATGCACCAACTCATGGTCACTAATTTTCTGAAGGTTCATGTTTATTAGAATTAAAGGTTAAACAGAAAGAAATTTAGTGTAGAGTTTTTGGTTATAGGCGATTTGGTTTTATTGTGTGTTGAAAGTTGATTTTTGTCAGTCAAATATAAGTCATAGTTTTAAAAATACAAGTACTTGGTAAAAATAATTAAAAAATATTTTAGGTCGGCCAATCAAAAAACTACTTTTGCAATATGCTTGGATTAAAATTGGCTACCGACCCTGCATGGGTGAACATAGCAGAAAAATCGATAGAAGACATACTTGTTGATCATGCGTATTGTGAACAAAAAGCAGCAAGCAATGGCATATCTATTATTATTAAATACCCTGAAAAAGAAAAGTTGGTGAATGAGATTACAGCCATTGTAGCGGAAGAGTGGGGGCATTTCAGAAAAGTATTAAAAGAACTTGAAAAGCGTGGTTATAAATTTGGTCATAAACGCAAAGATGAATATGTAAATGAATTGCTTAAATGGATACGCAAAAGCGGCAATCACCAGGACCAAATGATAGACAGACTCATGGTGTGTGCCATGATAGAAGCTAGGAGCTGTGAGCGATTCAGACTTCTATCTTTGCATATCGAAGATGAAGACTTGAAGAAATTTTACCATGAATTTATGGTGAGCGAAGCGGGTCATTACATCACTTTTATCAATTTGGCAAAGGAATACGAAAAAGAGGAAGTGGTGATGAAACGTTGGGACGATATGCTTGAATATGAAGCAGAGATAATATACAGTTTAGACCAACGAGGAGACAGGGTACACTAGGGTTGAGGGAAAAGATTTTAGGGAATAGGGAAGAGGGGTAAGTGGTTTTGTTACTTCATAAAATCATTCATTCATCAATTGCATTGGGTTATGAATGAGTCATATCTACTTACAAGGCTAGCCTTGAGCAATAAAAAATAATTTAGCATTTGCTTCTGTTAACATTAAAATTATATTTGCAGCCCTTAATTGGAAATGCCCGGATGGCGGAATTGGTAGACGCGCTGGTCTCAAACACCAGTGAGCTCACCCTCGTGCCGGTTCGACCCCGGCTCCGGGTACCAAAATTAACAGCCCTTGTAAATGATAAGTTTGCAAGGGTTTTTTATTAAACCATTTCTTTATAGAGCATTTTATTACAGCAAACCATTATCTCTCTAATTTATTAGTCAAGCCATCAAATGATAGCTTGGTATTATAAATTTATATTGAATTGCATATAATTTGAAGAAAAATATTGAATTTATACTCAAAAGCATATAAAATGATATTTTTTACTATTTTTGTATGCGAAAGCATATAAAAATGAATACTGTAACAGAGTTTGTTAAAAGCAGAAGAAAACAATTGAAGCTTACGCAAGAGGAATTTGCCATGAAGGCAGGAGTAGCCTTAACTGTCATTAGAAAAATTGAACAAGGGAAAGAAAATCTGAGTTTATCAAAAGTGAATCAAGTGTTGAAGATGTTTGGCCATGTTATAGGACCTGTAAGTGATAAATAAACATGAGACAAGCCATCATTAAATATAACAATATTGAAGCAGGTGTGCTTAGAGAACTAGATATAGGAGAGTATCAGTTTTTGTATGATGAATTTTATATTCAAAACTATCCTGACTTGCCAATTACTTTTCAAATGCCTATAAGTGCTAAGCCATATCGAAGCAAGAGATTATTCCCATTTTTTGATGGCTTAATTCCCGAGGGATGGCTATTAAACATTGCAGCCCAAAGTTGGAAAATCAATAAAAATGATCGCATGGGTTTGCTCTTAGCTTGTTGCCAAAACGCAATTGGGGCAGTTAGCGTACACCCTCTAATCGAAAAACTAGATGACTAAGTGTTTGTATTGTTATAAAGAATTGGCTCAAAATGATGAGGGAGACTATCATCCTAAATGCATCAAAACTTTCTATGGAACCAAGTTTGCGCCTGCTTTACCATATCGATTAGATGAGATGGAGAAATTAGCAAAGCAAGCAGCAGAGTTATCGGTAACAGTTCCTGGTGTCCAGCCAAAATTATCATTAGCTTGGATAAAAAGTAATTTAGAAAATGGCAATAATGGTCGTTTAACTATTATGGATGCCCTAGAGGGAATGTATATTTTAAAACCTCAAAATGCAGCATACGAACAAATGCCAGAAAATGAGCATCTATCAATGAAATTGGCTGAACTTCTAAAAATAGAAGTGGTTCCATCTAATATGATACGATTGTCTTCGGGTGAATTGTGTTACATCACCAAACGCATCGATCGCAAAAAAGACCATTCAAAAATACATATGATTGACTTTTTGCAGATACTAGAATTGGAAGACAAGTATTTGGGCACGATGGAAAACCTTGGTAAAACAATAGGTGAATTATCTATAAATACCTTAATGGATAAACAACGATTTTTTGAACTTACATTATTCAATTATGTCATTGGTAATAATGATATGCACCTAAAAAATTTCTCAATGTATCTATCAGATATGGGTTGGGTGCTATCTCCTGCATATGATTTATTAAATGTGAAAATTGTTTTGCCCAAAGACAAAGATGATACAGCCTTATTACTAGGTGGAAAAAAGAGGAATTTTAATAAAGGCTATTTTGGTCGGTTTGGAGCAGTTCTGCAGTTAAATGAAAAACAAATTACATCCGTGTTTAAAAAACTTACTGCTTGGCTACCCAAAGCCATTTTACTCATAGATAACTCGTTTTTAAATGAGCAAAACAAAAGCAAATACAAAGATTTGATTATTGAAAGAGTGAACTTATTTACTGAGTGAGGTATTTGGTTCTTTAGTTCTTTAGTATTCCAAAACCTATTAACAAAAGGTGCGAAAATTAAATCTTCAACTATTCTTAGTCCTGTGAAATGGCATTAGCTTTACAGACTATGGATTGATAGATGAAATAGATTTTGTAACTCTGTAGTTGAATTAACTACCTTCGATTAGCTTTTTTGATTTGTTTAATTTTACTATTTTTGGAACTATGGAAGCACTAAAAATTATGCAAATCACCAATAGCAACAAACTTACTGTTGATATTCCAAATAACTTTGTTTCTAAAAACCTTGAAATAATCATTTTTCCCATTGATGAGGAACCTAATGAATGGAACGAATTACACGCAAATAATTTGGATAATGCCTATTCAACCAATGAGCCAGGATATGAATTGTCGATGCTAAAAGAACCCAATATTGACTATGAAAAGCGGTGATATAGTATTGGCTTCATTGCCACAAGCCGATGGTAAAACAAAACTAAGACCTGCTTTAGTTTTAAAACAAATGCTTCCATATAAAGACCTTTTAGTTTTTGGTATAAGCACTCAAATCAACCAAGAAGTATTAGGATTTGATGAAATAATATTTGCTTAGCATACAACGATTAAGGTATTCAGCAAGTTCATCATATTTAGCAGGCCTTCCTATACCAAAGGCAGCATCTTTAGCCGCTGTTGGTGTTCTTCACCAACAACATTTTAAATTTTGAGGTTTCGAACATCAATGGTTACAAACTCTATTTTCATATACTTATTCGCAGTCATATATACTATGATCCATCACACATGACCAACAGTGTGTTTATAGTCAGGGCTTCATATTTAACTCCTTCTAAAATACCTAGGTTATTAAATTGTTAACTCGCGTATTCATTTTACATAAAATAATTTTGTTTATAATTGCGGTCATTTAAAAAAAAACAAAATGCCAAGACACTCAAATTACGAAGATTTTTCAAAAATTCCATTACAAGAATTCCATGATACTGGTGTAAGTTCTTTTTTTCGCGTTTTATCAAATAACCTCAACCACCAAAATATTTTAGCAGATAACAAGGCTAATATAATGATTTATATTAACATGGTAGTGCTTTCATTGGTGATAGGTTCATCTGCAAGGAATACCGAATATTGGCAAAATTTGTTCGTGCCAATAATAATGTTTGTATCGACTTCGCTTTTAGCTATCGTTTTTGCAATCTTAGCTACACGTCCTAATTTCGTCAAAGGAATTGTAACGCAGGATGATTTGGATAATAAAAAATCGAACCTCTTCTTTTTTGGAAATTTTACAAGTCTAACAGCTCAGGATTTTGAAGACACTATGCTAACCATATTAAAAGATGATGACTACCTTTATCGTAGTTTATTAGGTGATTTTTACGGACAAGGAATTGTGCTAAAAAGAAAATATCGCCTACTTAAATATTCATATAACATCTTTTTAATTGGGTTGGTTTTGTCCACCATCGTTTTTGGGTTCTTTCAGTATTTTAATTTAAACTAAAAAACAAAGTACTTGTTCTATTTCTTATTTGGTAAGATGGACAGACATACACACACTTGGATTTTTAAATTGGGCGGTATTGAATAAAAGGTTTAGAATGAAACACATCGCAAAGCCTAACGAAAAGGTATGCTTTGATTTATAGGCACTATTTTACCAAGCAATATCAACACACGACACTCGCATGTTGGTTTTAAACTCATTTTTTTATTTTTTCGTAGTCAGCTAATCTATTACCTAGCACGCAAGACTGAGAAAAGTGTACACGTTATATTCTAAAACCTAAAACAAATACCTCCACTTACTGGACTTATCCTGTAAGTTAATTTTTTATCAGATGCTATGGCAGCTTGCTGCAAATTACTTCCTGCACTCATAAAACAAAACATAGCAGCTAATTCTAATCCTCCTGCAATTCCTAATCCTATATACATAGCTGAATAATCAGTTGATGATACATCTTTAGTTGTGGCTAAAAAAGGAGATATAGCCGCAATTACAAGTCCAGAAAGCATACAACCACCTGCAGCATTCAAATTTACACCAGCTCTTTCAATCAATTCATTTTTAGTATATGATTTTAAATCACTTTCAGGTTCCCATTCTTTTGTAGTTGCTGGCTTTATAGTATCTTCCATCAGCTCGGGCAGGTTAGTACCAAGGTCAATTCTACTGATTGTATTTAGATCAATTTCATATGTAAGCGTATCTTTTCTAACCAGAACTGTGCTGTACTTCTCTTTTATAACTTTGACATTATAGCGAATACCATTATACAAGTAAATATTGTCTTGAGCAAAGGTTGATAACGACATGAATGTCATGAACAATATTAGTAGTGAATTTTTCATATTTTATTATTCAATTATTATTTTAATTAATTTAAACACTGCGAGAAAATAGATTTTATGCCTAAAGGTGATGTTATCACCAAACGCTTTATCTATGGTTGGTGAGCTTCGCTAAACACCAACCATGGGCATAAAAATCGAAAGGGCTAATTTATTTAGTACATGATGTGCTAATGCCTTTTGTACCTCATATACATTTACTGATTTATTGAACAGCTTTTTTATACTAGGTTGTACTTCACTTGATATCCAAATTTTCAATTCAGCATCTAAATCAAATGTACCTGCGGTTTCTATGCTAAATCTAGAAATGCTTTTATAGGTAATAGTTTTGTATTCTGTTTTGTTGCCAGTAATACCTTGAACATCGATTAATATAAGTCTTTTGTTTGTAAAGATAAAAGTATCTCGAACTAGCTTAAATCCTAACTCTATATGTTCCCCTTCGGTTAGTAATTGTGCATACTTTTTAGTTAATTCTTCTTGGCTTACTGCACCTGCGTTACCTAGTAGAGCTGAAAATAATCCCATTTTTATATTTTTAACTTTGTTTCCTACTCATAAGGCTTTTCAGATTTCGCCACGTTTTTTAAAGTGGGTTCTGGACTCCACTTTTTACTTTATCTAAACGGTTTTTGGTTAATTTTTATCTAAAAGTAATGCAAAGTTAATAGAATAATTATCATAAATAATATTTTTTTTGTTAGTATTTAATAATGGTGTAACTTGCTGATATTTAATGTATTTGAAGTATTGCATAGTCCTCAAAACCCCACTTTATTCCTTCCTGATCCATTTTTTCTCATGGTTTCTTCTTCACAAAATTGGATGATGGTTTCAAGGTCTATCTTTTGTTGGTATAGAATATCTGATATTTCAATTTTGCGGATGATGTTGTCAATCTCGCCACCTGAAAACTCATAGCGATTGGCAAGCAAAGTATAATCTGAGGCTTTCAGCTTCTTAATCTTCAATTGCCATAAGCCTTCTCTCAAGGCTTGGTCGGGTTTGGGTAAGTAAAGTTTAAACAAAAACCTTCTATCAAAAGCTGTATCAAAATTGTCGATGATATTGGTGGTGGCAAATAGGATACCTTCAAATTTTTCCATTTCTTCAAGCAAGATGTTTTGAATTTCATTTTCTGTTTGTGATACGGTGCTAAAATCAGCCTCCTTACGTTTTGAAAATAAGGCATCCGCCTCGTTTATAAATAGGATAGGGCATAGCTTCGACTTTTTCATCAATCGATTGTATTTGGTAAAAATCTGCTTGATTATCTTTTGACTTTCGCCAAACCATGCCGATTTTGTTTCACTTATATCTACTTTCAATAATGGTCTTCCAGTTGTCTTGGCCATTTGAAGCACCGTTTCGGTTTTGCCTGTGCCGGGGTGTCCATGCAGCAGCACAGTTAATCCTTTAGGAAGTCCTTTGCTTACTAATCTTGCTTGTATTTTTTTAAACTCACTTTGCTTCAAAGAAGATTCAATTAAGTTGTATTGTTTTTGTTCAGGTTCATTGAATAGGAGCTTTTTCTTTTTGATGTCTTTAGGCTCTATTAAGTCTTTTTTATCAAAGCTAAGATCAATAACCTTCAGTCCTGCCTCTTCTAAAAAGGATAATGACTTTTCTGTTAAGCTTACGTTTACATCCACATAAAAGCGTTCAGGTTTAATGTCTAGTAAATTTAGTTTAATCAGGTCATTGCGTTTATTTATAAATCCTTGTAGTTCCTTAAACTGCGTGGATTTGCTGTTGTATAACTTCTTGAGTACTTCATTTAATGAGGTGTATTCTCTTCCCATCATGGTTTCCCAGCTTACCATAAAAAAGAGTATTAAATCGAAAAAATCCACTAGTAGTTTTTTAGAGCGGCCTATAAAAGGTATGTTTGAATGTTGTTCTATTAAATTAAAGGCATGTATTAAATCAATTTCTCTGTTACCTGTGGATTCAAGGAGTTCATTTAGCTGCTCAAGAAATTCAAATACTTCAATTTCTTTTTTCACCAATTCTATATTTTCTAATGCTTTCCCTTTAGCAATTCTATCTATGGTTTCTTTTGGAAGGATAAAATCATGATTTGACTTGGCATCATAATACGTATGCCCTTTTTGGGCGATGATTTTCCTCTCAATTAATTGCTCGAAATCTGATAGGTATGGAATCAACTTTACTATATCGCAAGCGAAATGTTCAGACAAATCTGTTAAGTCTACTGTGTTGTTTTTAAATGAGAGTACGTATAGCACACTAACCCATAGGCTCTGCATAGGGTGTATGCCCATCTGTTCGCTTAGCTGTTCAAGGGTGGGTTTTAGCTTGTTTAATGTTTTGTTTTGAAGTTTTGAGTTCTTTGCCGTTTCAGCTACGTAACAAATCATTTCAATACTATTTAGTTGTGTTTCCATGTAGCGTAATTTTTAGTTACAAATCATTATTTGCGGTATGTTAAACATTGTATTACTTATTTTTTATAAAATTTGTAGCCCTAAAAACTGATTATTTAGTTTGCTATAAACCTCATCTGAATAGCCTTTCACATAGCCGATATGCTGTATTTTTCCTTTAATCTTAAAATAGAATTTGCTTTTCAATTCCTCCTCATTTTTTGTGTTTTCATTAAGATGAAAGTGCTTTTTGCATGCCTTTTCCCATCCATTTGTTTTTATATCATAAAGTATGGCTCTCAGGTTTCTTATGTAGGTTCTGTTTACATTTAGTTTCTGATTTACTTTGATACCTGTAACCCACATAGAAGTATACCTAGACTGTATGCGCAATTTCTTTTCATTTATTTCAAACCTTTCATTTTGGATAATGGTTCTAATGTCTTCAATCTGCTTGTGGCTAAATGCCATCATAGATGAAAAGCTTATATCATCTGCGTAACGGGTGTATTTTATTTTTTGCTCATTGCTCCATTTTATAAATAAGGCATCCATTTGTAAGCAAATCAAATTTGAAATTACGGGTGATGTGCAGGCACCCATAGGCAATTTTCTTTCATAGCAGCATAGCAAAGCCAGTGCAGTGGAAACTTCATGGCTAAAATAAAAGGGTGAATTGGCAAATAGGCTGCGAACCCTAGTGGTGCTTATGCTATGAAAAAAGTCTTTGATATCTATGTTTAATAGATAAGGCATACCCAAATGAACCTGCGCATTGGCTTTGATGTGATGGCTTGCTTTGGCCTTAAATTTGGGGATAAATCCATGCACACATTTTGGATGCACGCTGTGATAGTATGACTTCAAATAGACATACAATTTGCTTTGCAATTTTCTAGTAAGGGAATCGGGGGAACTGATAAGCCTGGTACCACCAGACTTTTTAGGTATTTCAAATGATTTATAGTTTGCATTTTCTATAGCTGATGTAAAATCACCTAAACTCATGCCCAGAATCATGCTAAGTTCATCTACAAATTGAAGGCTCAAAAATCTATTTTTAGTAATCTCTTTCATAGCTTTATTATGAAGCAAGCATTGTTACCTTATTGATCTCAAAATTTCACTCATCTCGAGTTTGCTCGAGATGTTCATACGGAGTAAACCACTATCCAACTTCACTGTGGCCGCAGGTACAACAGCCAAAAGATTTTCCGTTCAATCTTCATCAATTTTA
>RGVD01000052.1 GCA_010027395.1 Bacteroidota bacterium | reverse complement strand
GTTAACTTTTGTTTAAGTCGTGTTAATTTGTCTAACTCAAATAAGCTGTTCCCTTCTAAAATTAGTGGTGGACAAAAGAAACGAGTAGGAATAGCCAGGGCCATTGCACTTCAGCCCAAATATTTATTTTGTGACGAACCAAATTCAGGACTAGATCCTTTGACATCAAGGGTTATAGACTATTTGATTAAAGAAATAACTGAAGAGTATGATATCACGACTATAATTAACACCCACGACATGAAGAGTTTATTTGAAATTGGAGACAATATCGCTTTTATATACCAAGGCCAAAAATGGTGGGAAGGAAACAAAGAAGGTATTCGCGACTCAGGGAATGTAGAATTTTTAACATTTATGAAAGCAAGTGAATTTTAATCTCAATTAATCAAAATTTCATACCAATTCATAAAATAATAACCAATATTGTTTTCAATAAAAGTTGAAGTGTAATTAAAGAATATGAACAAAATAAAAATATTAGTTATTACCATACTAGGACTAAACTTTAATGCCTGCTATTATGATAAAGAAGAAACATTGTATCCCAACAAGTTTTTGGTTGATACAAGTTCTGTGAGCTATGCTGCGCTTGTAAAACCTTTAATTGACAGTAAATGTGCTACTAGCGGATGCCACGATGCTAGTGCAGCGGGTAATTTGAAGCTCACAAACTACAATGAAGTTTTTGCAAAAAAAGACCTAGTTAAAGTAAGAGCAATAGACAAAAAAGATATGCCTTCTTCTGGCTTAGGTTCATCAGAAATTAGTATTTTACAGAGGTGGTTGGCACAAGGAGCAAAAAACAATTAAGAACTAACAAATGAAAAAAATACTATATACCCTGAGCTTTTTATTCATTTCATTAATGGCAAGTGCGCAAGATGACCTGCTAAATATGCTTAACAGCGAACAGCCTAAAAAACCTATTCCTGTTTTTGCTACGTTCAAAGCCACTCGATTAATTACCATGCAAAGCAATGAAACGGTAGCAAGGAAGCACCTGAATTTTGTCATTCTTCATCGTTTTGGTGAAGTAAATAAAGGAGCTTACGAATTATGGGGTATGGATCAAGCCTACATGCGTTTGGCATTTGATTATGGGCTAACAGATAATATACAAATTGGTATTGGAAGAAGCAGCCCAAGCAAAGTATATGATGGGAATGTGAAATGGAAAATCATTAAACAAGCTTCAGGTGGCTCGCCTGTTGGGATTACTTATTATGGCAATATGGCCTTAAACACAAGTGAATTTTCAGATAAAAATATAGATAATTACTTCACCTCTAGATTAACTTATTGCAACCAAATATTGTTCACTAAGAAATTCAATGATGCATTCTCGGTTTTATTGGCACCTAGTATGGTTCATAAAAATTTGGTAACTTATAATAATGATGCCAATACCATATTTTCAGTAGGTGTGGGAGCATCTATAAAAATAACAAGAAGTACCCGTTTCAATATTGAGTATTACCCAAGACTAAATGGAAGGGATGATTTTTTGGATGTTGCAAAGACTCAAAGGACTTATGATTATCTTGGCTTAGGATTTGATATAGAAACTGGTGGACACGTTTTCCAAATGATGTTTTGTAATGCAACAGGCATGTATGAGCAAGCTGCCATTGGGCAAACTACCACGACTTGGAGTGATATGGGCATAAGATTAGGGTTTAACCTATCGCGCACCTTTTCAATGAACAGTTCAAAAGAGAAAAAATGGTAATACTTAAATAATAGAAAAATGAAAAAGTCAATCACTTTAGTTTTAGCCTTGGCAATCGGTATGTTTGCACAAGCGCAATTGTTTTCAACCCAAACAGGCAAAGTGGGCTTCTTCTCCAAAACACCTATTGAAGATATTGATGGAACCAGTCGCAGTGTTTTAGGCGTTATGAATATAGCAAAGAATGAAATGGCTATTATCATCACAAACACAACATTTAGTTTCCCTAATAAATTAATGGAGGAGCACTTTAACGAAAAGTATATGCAAAGTGATAAATATCCTACTAGTACATTTAAAGGTAAAATAAACGAAGCAGTAGATTTATCAAAAGATGGTGAATATAAAGTTACAGTAACAGGTAAATTAAATATTCATGGCGTTGAGGTGGAAAGAACCATACCCGGAAACATCACTGTTAAAAATGAAGAAATAAGATTGGTTTCTGGCTTCCCTGTAAAAAATGCTGATCATAAAATTGAAATACCGAAATTGGTTGTATCTAAAATTGCAGAAACACTTGATGTGAGTGTAGATATTACTTTGTTACCAAAGAAGTAAGAAAAATTAACCATTAAAAAAGCCCTCGTTGATAAGCAATGAGGGCTTTTTTTATTTCAATTTTTGTTGATATATTTTATTAATTCAATCTTCTATTTAAAAATGAATCAACATCCGTTTTGATATACGTCTCCAATTCAATAAAGTTTATTTACAATTAACTTACACACACCCCCATTTTTTTCTTTCGACTAAAACACATATTTTGCAGCCCATAATAAAATGCTTATCCATTCACGGTGAGAGGTATAGGCGAAATTTGTAACAGCCCGCTTTGCGCTAATAGCAAAGTATAAGATTTGTATAAAACCAAATATGCTCCCTCAGAAAGGAGATAAGGCTCATTAATAATATAAAAAGATGCAAATTACAGTAAGAGATTTAAGCGTGCTTCTTAACGGAGAAGTTGTTGGAAATCCAGATGCCATTTTAAGTACAGTGGCCAAAATAGAAGAAGGTAAACCAGAAGCACTTTCCTTCTTAGCCAATCCCAAATACGAAAGTTATATTTATACAACAGGCTCAACGGCAGTTTTGGTCAATAAAACATTTGAACCAAGTCAGCAACTTACAACAACGCTTATCAAAGTGGATGATGCCTACTCGGCTTTTACTTTTTTATTAGAACAATTTGCTGCTGCAGCAACCCATAAAAGCGGTATTGAATCTGGCTCATTTATTTCAGAGAAAAGCACTATAGGAACAAACGCATATGTGGCTTCAACAGCCTATATAGCTGATGGAGCAAGTATAGGAAACAACACGAAAATTTATCCTCAAGTTTTTATTGGCGATAATGCAAAAGTTGGAAACAATTGCATATTATTTGCAGGTGTAAAAATTTATAATGATTGTGTAATTGGAGACAATTGTATCATTCATGCAGGTACCGTTATAGGTAGTGATGGTTTTGGCTTTGCCCCTCAAGCAGATAAGTCATATAAAAAAATACCTCAAACGGGCAATGTGATTGTAGAAAATGATGTGGAGTTTGGCGCTAATTGTAGCATTGATAGAGCTACTATGGGTAGCACCATTATTCGCAAAGGTGTTAAATTGGATAACTTAGTTCAAATCGCACACAATGTTGAAATCGGAGAGCATACAGTTATTGCCTCTCAGACTGGTGTAGCAGGAAGTACCAAAATCGGCAAGTATTGCATCATTGCCGGCCAAGTGGGTATTGTTGGACACATAAACATTGCCGATGGCACGGTCATTGGAGGTCAAAGCGGTATTAATTCGACAATCAAAGTTGAAAACCAAAAATGGTTTGGAACACCAGCCTTCGACTATGGCGACTCATTAAAATCAACTGTCATTTATCGTAAATTACCTGATATGATGAAACGCTTGCAAGAGTTGGAAAAGAAGATGGCTAAATTGGGAATTAAGAATTAAGAATTATCAATTAGGAATTAACAATTAAGAATTAGGAATTGAAGTTTAAAAAAATTTGAGTTCTCAAATCAAAGAATAGAATGAAACAAACAACTATAAAAAAATCAGTAGAAGTTAATGGTGTTGGATTACATA
Organism: Bacteroidota bacterium; assembly: GCA_010027395.1. Lineage (GTDB taxonomy): Bacteria > Bacteroidota > Bacteroidia > UKL13-3 > UKL13-3 > RGVD01. Next base: position 8,958 of record RGVD01000052.1, on the reverse strand, counting down.
CGGGACAGCAAGTAACAATGATATTTAATCCTGCTGCTGACAACCACGGAATTAAATTTCAACGAGTAGACCTGCCCGGAAAACCTATTATTGATGCAGATGTTGACAATGTTACTGACCTTTCAAGAGGTACAACACTTGAGCAACATGGTGGTAAGGTGGCAACAGTTGAGCATACCATGGCTGCGCTTGCTGCTTTGGAAATAGACAATTGCCTTATTCATATCAATGCGGATGAAACACCCATTATGGATGGTAGTTCTATTTTCTTTTTTAATGCATTGAAAGATGCAGGAATTAAAGAACTAACTGCTGAACGTGAGTATTTCTCTATTCCTCAAAATATATATTATACCGAAGATGAGCGTCAGGTAGAAATGATTGCCATGCCTTTAGACGACTATCGTTTAACGGTGATGGTGGATTACAATTCACCTGTGTTGGGTAGTCAACATGCCTCAATCACGAGCTTAAAAGAGTTTGAATCTGAGATTGCTTCATGTCGTACATTCTGTTTCTTGCATGAATTGGAAATGCTTTATAATAACAACCTTATCAGAGGTGGAGATTTAAACAATGCCATTGTCATTGTTGATAGGGTTATAAAAGATGAAGAACTTGATCATTTGGCAAAAATGTTTAACAAGCCTAAAGTAGAAGTAAAAAAAGAAGGAATTCTTAACAACGTAGAATTACGATTCCATAACGAACCTGCTCGTCACAAACTGCTGGATTTAATTGGTGATTTAGCCTTGATAGGAACCCCAATCAAGGCACAAATAATGGCAGCAAGACCAGGACATGCAGCCAATATAGCTTTTGGTAAAAAAATAAAAGCTTTAATCAAAAAAACACGTAGCCAAGTTAATGTTCCTAAATACGATCCTAACAAAACACCTTTATACAACATACAAGATGTGGCTAAAATGTTACCTCATCGCAGTCCATTTTTATTGGTTGACAAGGTACTTGAAATGGGTAAAAACCATTTGATAGCAGTTAAAAATGTTACATTCAATGAGCCATTCTTCCCTGGACATTTTCCTAATAATCCAGTAATGCCGGGTGTTTTAATTATTGAAGCTATGGCACAAGCAGGAGGGGTGTTGGTATTAAGTCAGGTAGAAGACCCTGAAAACTATAATACCTATTTCATGAAAATTGACAATGCTAAGTTTAAAGAAAAAGTGGTTCCTGGTGATACTTTAGTATTCAGATTGGATTTAACTTCACCAATCAGACGTGGCGTTTGTATCATGAAAGGCTCTGCATTCGTGGGCGACAAATTGGTGTGTGAAGCTGAGCTAATGGCCCAAGTAGCCAAAAAGAGTTAATCAGTTGAATTATTTTTAATCCTCTAATCAAATATGTTTTTAAGCGAATAGCATTATCAGATTCATTCAACACTAAGAACAATACAAATAATAAAGAATGGTTTCAAATTTATCATACATACACCCAGAAGCGAAAATTGGCAACAATGTGACCATTGAGCCATTTACAACCATATACGAAAACGTAGAAATAGGCGAAGGCACTTGGATTGGTTCTAATGTTACTATTTATTCAGGAGCACGCATTGGAAAAAACTGCAAAATATACCCAGGGGCAGTCATCTCAGCAATACCCCAAGACCTAAAATTTGATGGGGAAGAAACCTTTATGATTGTGGGGGATAATACCACCATTCGCGAATGTGTTACATTAAACAGAGGCACCAAAGACAAATTTAAAACCGAAGTAGGCAGCAACTGCTTATTGATGGCCTATGTGCATCTTGCTCATGACTGTATCATTGGCAATGGGGTTATCATAGCCAATGGGGTTCAATTAGCAGGCCATGTAATCGTTGACAATTATGCTCGTATTGGTGGACTTTCGGCCATACATCAGTTTGTAAAAATTGGTAAAAACGTGATGATAGAAGGTGGCAGTATGGTTACTAAAGACGTTCCTCATTTTGTAAAAGCAGGTCGCTATCCTTTAAGTTATGAAGGCTTAAATTCAATAGGCTTGCATCGCGCAGGCTATTCAAACGAAACCATAAACGAAATTCAAGATATATACCGCATTGTGTTTATTCATAACAAAAATGTAAGTAAAGGAGTAAGTATTGTTGAAGAAACCATGCCACAATCTGAAGTTAGAGATGATATCATTAGCTTTATTCGTTCTTCTGAAAGAGGAATCATGAAGGGTTATAGCAAAAAATAAGTAGCATAATTTGAAAATAACTCTGGCAGATATTGGCAAAAAATACAACCGTGATTGGATTTTTCGCCATGTTGATTTTGAATTTGAAAGCCACAAAACCTATGCCCTCACTGGCAACAACGGAAGTGGTAAATCAACACTGCTACAAGTGATTTATGCCTTTCAAACTTCGAGTGAAGGTGCAATTACTTATGAAATAGATTCTCATAAAATAGAAGAGGAAGACCTATACAAATATGTGGCTTTTGCAGCCCCTTATTTAGAGTTGATGGAAGAGTTTAGCTTAATGGAGATGCTCGAATTTCACTTTAGTTTTAAACCCTGCATAAAAGGCATTTCATTTGATGAAATCATAAAAAATTGTGGCCTTGATGGCAACCAAAACAAAGCCATCAAATTCTTTTCGAGTGGTATGAAACAAAGGATAAAGTTAATTCTCGCCTTTTATAGCGACACCCCTCTCCTTCTGCTTGACGAGCCTTGCACCAATTTTGATGACAAAGGAATCAATTGGTACCGCAGTTTATTGTTATCACAACACCACAAGCGGACCATACTTATATCAAGCAACCAAAGCAATGAATATGATATAGCTGATGGCATCTTGCATGTAGATAATTACAAAAATTAATTTGATGAATTTTTGTACCAGGTTATAGATTTATTCGAACTGCATCCAAAGTATTCAACAACAATCCCACTCTTGTCATAGGGCCAACTCCACCTGGAACGGGTGTAATCCAACTTGCTTTTTCACTCAGGTCTTCAAAATCAACATCACCCAAAAGTCTAAAGCCTTTTTTGCTATTCGCATCATCCACTCTGGTAATACCCACATCAATAACCACAGCACCCTCTTTAATCATATCGGCTTTTAAAAACTTAGGACTACCAATAGCAGCAATCACAATATCTGCATCTAGGGTAAACTTGGCTAAATCAACTGTGCGGCTGTGACAAACTGTAACTGTGCAATTTTTTTGAAGCATTAATGCACTCATTGGTTTGCCAACAATATCGCTTCTACCTATTACCACGCAATGCTTACCACTTGTTTCAATTTGATAATGTTCTATTAATTTTATAATACCATAAGGTGTAGCTGGCAAGAAGGTTAGAAGGCCTTTGAACATCAATCCTACATTGTAAGGATGAAAACCAACCACATCTTTTTTATAGCTAATAGATTCTGTAATTTTCTTTTCGTTGATGTGTTTTGGCAAAGGTAATTGTACAATCAATCCATCTATTTCAGGATTGTTATTTATCTTTTCAATCTCTAATAAAAGCTCTGATTGTGTAATACTCGAATCAAACCTAAGAACGGTGCTATTAAAACCTACTTCTAGACAGTCTTTCTCCTTTGCCGCCACATAGGTTTTGCTTGCACCATCTTCACCCACTAAAATGGCAGCCAAATGAGGTACTTTTTTTCCTGAAGATTTAATTTTTAAAACTTCATCTTTTATTTGAAGTCTGATTATTTGAGATACCTCATTACCGTTTATTAATTTCATGGCTGCTTTATGAATTTTATGTTTGTTTTAAACACCAAATTGTTGCAAGTGATGATCAATATGTTTGTATTGACCTAATCCTTGTTGCTCTGGAGTAAGTTTGCCATAAAATGGGTTTGGATGCCTTGTGCATTTTGCTTGGCCACCTTCTGAAAATTCAGTAATAATTGCTTTCAAATTGGCTTTTTCTTTTTCAAAATCTCTAACATCGCTCATAATATAACTTGGAGCAGTAGGTGAATTCTTTGGCCAAGGCTTATCATTGTAATACCCTTTTTTTAAAAATGGAGCTAAAATGCGACCAATTCATTTGTTTTACCCGTTGATACTTTTAATGGCTCGACACAATGTGCCATCATTTGAGAAACATTCATTTTGCCCCAAAGTGCTTTTGAATCTGGTGATAATTTATCAATTCTTGATACTATTTCATTGAGCGTCTCAGCTAAGTAAATGGATTTCATTTTTTTGTAAATTTAAATTGAGGAATTAATTGTTTTTATTATTAATCCAATTTAAGTACAGCCATAAATGCTGATTGAGGAATTTCAACGCTACCTACTTGACGCATACGTTTCTTTCCTTCTTTTTGTTTTTCCAACAATTTACGTTTACGGCTGATATCACCACCATAACATTTTGCGGTTACATCTTTTCTCAGAGCACGAATGGTTTCGCGGGCAATTACTTTAGTTCCAACTGATGCTTGAATGGGAATTTCAAATTGATGTCTTGGAATAAGGTCTTTCAATTTTTCACATATCTTTTTACCCCAATCATACGCTCTATCACGGTGAATAATGGCCGACAATGCATCTACAATGTCTTTGTTCAACAGGATATCAAGTTTCACCAAATACGATTCACGGTATTCTATGGGATGATAATCAAATGATGCATATCCTCGAGAAACCGTTTTTAGTTTATCAAAGAAATCAAAAACAACTTCAGCCAGTGGCAATTCAAACATCAACTCTATCCTATCTGTTGTTAAATAATTCTGGTTGATTAAAATCCCTCTTTTATTCAAACACAAACTCATGATGGCACCAATGTATTCTGTACGCGTTATAATTTGAGCTGAGATAAATGGTTCTTCTAATCTATCAATTCTACTCACATCCGGCAAATCACTTGGGTTATTCACAATAACCATTTCATCATTGGTCATGTATGCGTGGTAACTTACGTTTGGTACAGTTGTAATTACAGTCATTCCAAATTCACGTTCTAATCGCTCTTGGATAATCTCCATGTGAAGCATACCTAAGAAACCACAACGGAAACCAAATCCTAAGGCTGCTGAACTTTCAGGTTCGAATGTTAATGAAGCATCATTCAATTGAAGTTTACCCATCGACTCACGAAGTTCTTCAAAGTCTTCAGTATCTACTGGGTAAATTCCTGCAAATACCATAGGTTTCACATCTTCGAAACCATCTATGCGATCGGCAGTTGGGTTATCAAGCAAGGTAATGGTATCCCCTACTTTCACTTCCTTTGCATCTTTTATACCAGTAATTACATAGCCTACATCACCGGCATGAATGGATTGCTTTTGCTCTTTATTCAATTTTAAAACACCTACTTCATCAGCAAAATAATCATGGCCAGTGGCCATGAATTTTATTTTATCATTCTTTGTAATTTTGCCATCAATGATTCTATAATAAGCAATAATCCCTCTAAATGAATCGTACATCGAATCGAAAATGAGGGCCTTTAAGGGAGCATCAGGATTACCTTTAGGGGCCGGAACACGTTTAACAATGGCAGCCAATATTTCATGCACACCAGCTCCTGTTTTTCCACTCGCACGCATGATGTCTTCATATTTACAACCAATCAAATCTATAATTTGATCACTTACCTCCTCAGGCATCGAGCTAGGTAAGTCTATTTTATTCAATACCGGAATTATTTCTAAACCTTGGTCGATTGCTAGGTAAAGATTGGAGATAGTTTGTGCTTCAATTCCTTGACTGCTATCTACAATTAAAAGGGCTCCATCACAAGCAGCAATTGAACGAGAAACTTCATAACTAAAATCAACGTGACCGGGGGTGTCAATCAAATTTAAAATATATTTCTGTCCATCCAATTCATAATTCATTTGAATGGCGTGACTCTTAATTGTAATACCGCGTTCTCTTTCCAAATCCATATCATCAAGAAGTTGCGCTTGCATGTCTCTTTTGTTAATGGTTTGGGTATATTCTAAAAGTCTGTCTGCTAGTGTTGATTTACCGTGATCAATATGTGCAATGATGCAAAAATTTCTTATGTGTTCCATTTTTATAATGAGTGCGAATGTAAGCTAATTTAATAGTTTTTAAAAGCGAGAAAACAATAGAGCAAAGCCACTGTAAATAAATACTTTAGTCTAATTCCTAGGTCTTAATGTTTTAATTTTTCTATTTGCAATTTCAGTTGACATTAGCAAATGATGATCTGCTTGCTGGTTTAACAATACCGAACCAAAAGTTAGTCCAAGGATTGAAAATGGAAAAAGGTAGAAAGCACCATCTGGAACCAAATTCAAAGGAGCTCTTCTCCTTGACATCAAAGTTCGTCTATTGTAGTAGCTTGCAGAAGCCAACCAAGCTATGGCAATTATAGGTGTGGATACAAGCGTTGCATAACTTGCCAATTTATTTCTTCTGTATTTTTTAAATTCAATTAAAGCTAACGCATTGTCCTTTATCAATGGTTTTATTTTCCAACCCAAGAAACCAATTGGCTTAAACTCGTCAAACTTATTCTGCTTAAAATAAATTCTTTTGAATACAGTACTATACACCCCAATATTATGAAAGCTAATCTTTCTGTTGTATAGGATATTTCCTCGTTTGCCTAATTCAATTTCATACCTAACTGAGTCAATTTCTTGCGCGTGATTTATAGCAGGAAGTAATGAAAATAAACATCCCATAATAATCATTGAAAAATATTTTTTAGGCTGTATGTTATTGTAATTTATCATTGAAATAGAATTTCAAATGTATGCTATTGTTTCAGAATTTCTTAAAACACAATATACTTCTAATTATATTGAATTGATATAAATAAAGTTATTGAAAACTCACTTATCAATATCTATTTTTTATAAAATTTTGATGCCTTTTTCTTAGTAGATTTGTGCAACAAAACAACTGATTTTAATATAAAAATAGATGCTTTGATTAATCAAGGGTTTAAATCTTTTAATTTTATGATTAGTAATTTTCTAACTTTAAAATTGGTTACTTATTCTGCAAACTTTATGTCTACTAACCACTCTTTTGCTGATTCCAATCTTCAGCAATTTCATCAAGCGTGTTGTACCAATCTTCTCCAAACTTTCTGATCAAAGCATCTTTTAGAAAAGAATACACAGGTGTTTTATGTTTCTCACCTAAGGCACATGCTGCTTTGCAAATATCCCAACTATGGTAGTTCAATGCTTCGTATTGTCCAACCTGAGCACTGCGTATAGGATACAAATGGCAAGAAATAGGTTTTTTATATGTGGTTTTTCCATCCATAAAAGCCTGCTCCATTCCGCAAGCTAATATGCCTTGTTTATCGATGGTGGCAAAATTACAAAGGCCATCAGGTTGGCAGGTAGTAACTATATCTCCATCTTTATCTTTTTCATAAAAACCTCTTCGTTCAATATCTTGAATGGCTGCCTCCGACAAAAAAGGTTTTATATTTTCGAATTGAGATTCAATAATTAGCAACTCATCTTGGTTAAGAGGAGCACCAGCGTCACCTTCAATGCAACAAGCACCCTTACATTTTTCAATATCACAAATAAAATTTTTCTCTAATACATCCTCTGAAACCAAGGTGTTTTCAATAATTATCATATCACAAAAGTAAGCAGATAACTGAAATACCAAAAACCTTTTACCTTTGCCAGCAAACAATGGATAAAAAGTTACAAGACATAAGGGCATTTAGTTTGGATGAATTGAAAGATTTTTTCAAAGAAAAGGGTGAAGCTGTATTTAGAGGCAAACAAGTATATGAATGGTTGTGGAAGAAATCTTGCTCCAATTTTGATGAGATGAGTAATTTACCCAAAGCCACAAGAGAATTTTTAAATGAAAATTTTGTCATCAATCACATAAAGGTTGAAGACAAACAAATAAGTAATGATGGAACCATAAAAAGCGGCTTTCGCTTGCATGATAAAAATTTAGTAGAAGGTGTATTGATTCCTGCTGATGAGAGAATGACTGCATGTGTATCCTCTCAAGTGGGTTGTAGTTTAACTTGTAAGTTTTGTGCTACAGGTAAATTAAACAGAGAAAGAAATTTAAACCCTGATGAGATATATGATCAAGTGGTGCATATCAGAGATTGGGCAAATACACATCATAAAAAACCATTAACTAATATTGTATTTATGGGTATGGGTGAGCCATTGTTGAACTATAACAATGTGTTAGCAGCTATAGATAAAATAACATCGCCTGAAGGCCTAGGAATGGCCGCAGATAGAATTACTGTTTCAACAGCAGGTATATCAAAGATGATAAAAAAACTAGCAGATGATAAAGTTAGATTTAACTTGGCTTTATCATTACATGCTGCCACTGATGAAAAGCGTAACATGATCATGCCCATCAACGAGAGTAATAATTTAGAAGTGTTGTCAGAGGCGTTACAATATTTTAGTAAGAACACAAAAAATAAAATCACGTTTGAATACATTGCCTTCAAAGATTTTAATGACAGCCTGATTGATGCTAAAAATCTTTTATCATTTTGTAAAAAGATTCCAGCTAAGGTAAACATAATAGAATACAACCCAACGGGTGATGGTGAATTTGAAAAAGCTGATTCAAACAAAATAGATGCATTTAGAGATTACCTTGAAGCACACAATGTGAGAGCCACTGTTAGAAGAAGTAGAGGTAAAGATATTGATGCGGCTTGCGGCCAATTGGCTAACAAGAAACATGATGAAGCTTTAATCAAATAAAATTATTTCACTTAAAAATTAAACGTTATAAGATAACTTTTTGTTGTATGAGAATTACTATGCAGTAGTTTCAATTTATTTTTTTATACGACCATGTTTATCGTATTTGGCTGGCTTGCTATGCTCTTCGAAGTTGGCACATTTTTTCGGCTTACATTGCGTATAGTTAAATACTATACATAGTGAAAAAATGATAATTCTTATTTTTGATTTCATGATTCAAGTATAAATAAAAAGGCTCTGAAATTTCAGAGC
>RGVD01000051.1 GCA_010027395.1 Bacteroidota bacterium | reverse complement strand
TTACGAAAAGAGAAAGATGCAATTTTTGTTTGATGAAGCTAAAAGTAGACTCAAATATGAAATAAATGCAAGCCATATTTTTATCATGTGCCCCTATGATGCTTCGCCTGCTGATATTTTATCTGCTAATAACAAATTAGTAGATTTGAAAAGACGATATGCCAAAGGTGAAAATTTTGACAGTTTGGCTTTAAAATATTCTGAAGACCCTTCTGCAAAAAGAAAAATTGGTCTGGGTTGGTTTGGACTTTTTAATATGGTGTATGAATTTGAAACACAAGCATACAAAACTGCAAAAGGGGATGTGTCGGCTCCATTTCGCACACAATTTGGTTATCATATTATGAAAGTGAACGACAAGCGTGCTGCTAGAGGAGATGTAAAAGTTGCCCATATCATGTTAAGAGTAAGCCCTAAACCTTCAGAAATTGAATGGAAAGACACACAATTAAAAGCAGATTCAATTTATAAACAAATACAATCAGGCGAAAGTTTTGAAAGACTAGTTGAGAAATACTCACAAGATGAAGGTAGTAAGCCTAATAAAGGGGTTATAAATTGGATGTCAAGTTTGAGTGGTTATCCTGAGAATTATAAAGACATATGCTTTGCGCTTAAAGTAAATGAAGTGTCGAAACCATTTAAAACAGACTATGGATTTCATATTATTAAACTAATTGATAAAAGACAAAACAGTGAATTTTATAATGATTCACTAATAAAATACAAAATAATTCATGATAGTAGAAGTTATTTCTATGACTCAATATACAAAAACTCACAAGCATTTAAGATAAAATTAAGCATAGAAACAAAAATTAATGAATGGCAGCAAAAAGGAGAGTTCGAAAAAACATCAGATTACCAAACAAGGGTGAATGAACAAACGCGAAATGCCAAAATAAAAGAATTGCAAAAGCAAGTGACTGATGATTTGGGTATGAAGCAATTTACTGATGAACGAGATTTCATTTTAAATGCATATGATGCTGATAACGAAAGCTACCTAATCAATAGCAACATATATGGAAATATTTTGATAAAAGTACCCATTTTAAAAGCACAAAATTTTAAGAAAAAGTGGAATGATGTAAAATTTAGTAAACCATGTTTTGCTTTTGATGGAGATAAGATTCAAATAATACAACTTACATTCTCTTTAGGAACAGAAAATTATTTATACGATAATACTAAGAATGTTAAATTTAGTCAGCTAAATGTAAAATATAATTTTAAACCAATAGAGTTGGAAGAAGACTCTAAAGCAAATAGAGAAATAACAACAACAGAACAAATGCAGCTTAATGTTGGCTTATCAGACGTAGATTTTCAAATTCCTCAAACAAGCCTGAAGAACCCCAATGCAATTGCAGTAATCATTGGTAATAGGAATTATGTAAATGTTAAACCAGTTGCCTACGCCATAAGCGATGCACAAAGCATGAAGAATTATTTAATCAATGTGTTGGGCTTTAAAGAGGGTAATATTTTGTTTAAAGAAAACGCTACACTTGGGGATTTCAATACCTTGTTTGGCACCAAAGAGAATCAAAAAGGTAGATTAGCAAATACCATAAAAGAAAACATATCGGATGTGTTTATTTTTTATGCAGGACATGGGGCACCTGGCTTAAAAGACAACAAGGGTTATTTTGTGCCTGTGGAGTGTAACCCCAACTACGTTGAAAATAGTGGCTATTCGTTGGATGTGTTTTACCAAAATTTGGCGCAGCTTAGAGCAAAATCATTAACCATTGTGTTGGATGCTTGTTTCTCGGGGGCAAATGTGTTTGATAAAATCAGTCCATTAACCATAAAGGTTATTGACCCTGTTTTAACCATGAAAAATGCGGTGGTTATTGCTTCTTCATCAGGCACTGAAGTATCTACTTGGTATGACGAAAAGCAACATGGCATGTTTACGTATTTCTTTCTAAAGGCTATTCAAGACAAAGAACATTCAGATAAAAACAAGGATGGTGTTTTAACCTACCAAGAATTGTATGATTATGTGTCAGACAGAAATGAGGGTGTTCCATACCAAGCGGCACGGATACATGGCATAGAGCAGCACCCAACCATTACAGGCGATATGAAAGAAAAAGCATTTATAAAATATTAGTATGAGGTATTTTGTTTTCATCATTTTGTTTTTTGTTTGCCAATTGGCAACAGCCCAAAAAACGCTAGCCATAAAAGATGCTGTAGGCAAAGCCTATATGTCGGATGATAAAACAGCCAACCAAACAAAAGAGAAAGCTATTGAGGAAGCCAAAAAAGATGCTTTGAAAAAAGCAGGTGTTGCAGAATACATTGGCTCGAGTAATGTATTGCTAACCACAGAAAGCAATAAGAAAATCTATCAAGTTTTTAACTCCATTGCAAGTGTTGAGTTAAGTGGTGCTATCACAAACATTCAAAACATTCGCTTGCAAAAAAAGCATGATGAAAGTGCCCAACAAGATTATTACGAAGCATTGATAGATGCCGATGTGATAAAATACGAAAAGAAAAGCGACCCTTCTTTTGTATTTGACATCAAAGGAATAAGAGAGTCATATAAAGCCAATGAAGCATTAACTTTTGAAACCATTGCCTATGCAAATGGCTATCTCCGCATATTTTTACTAAGCGATAGCCAATGCATTCAACTTTTTCCCAATCAATATGAAAAGGCAAATAGTATTAAAGAATCAGAGCACCTGCATTTTCCTATAAACAAAGGCATTGCCTACTCATTAGACCTGAAAGAAGAGATTGAATCGGATAATTTGATATTTGTATTTACTAATATTCCGTTTACAGGCAAAGAAAACATGAATGACATTTTGCATTGGATATATTCTATAAGTCCTGATGAAAGAAGGGTGAGAAATTTTTCATTTGTGGTAAGTGAATAAATTAATCGAATGCACTCCCCTCCTGGGAGGGGTTAGGGGTGGGTCAATAGAAAATTTGAGAGCATCCGTTCACCCATTCGACAAGCTCAGGGTGACAGTGGATTGGGAATTTTCTTTGTGGCCTCTGTGTTGTATACACTCTGTGTGCTTTGTGGTTAAAAGAGGAGCTAGGATTCAGGCAAGAGGAAATTTGAGGCATTCGTTCACCCATTCGACTCCGCTCAGGGTGACAGGGAATTGGGATTAGCCGTTGTTGAATTCTTCACCAACAACATCATAGTACTATTGAGAATCACTTTCAGAAAAAATAAATGTCAGATGGAAACTCCTGACATCACGAAAATTTTAGCAATTACTTGTTGGTGAAGAACACACAATAAGGGCGGAACAAAAAAATGGCCGGTATTGTAACCAGCCAATAATTTTTTTCTATTTACCTTTAAAAGGAACATCAACCGCATCGCCCCAAAGTTCTTCTAAACCATAGAATTCACGGAGGTCTTCTTTAAACACATGGGCTACCACATCTATATAATCCAATAATATCCACTCGCAATTCTCGTAACCTTCGGTGTGCCAAGGCCACTCGCCAATGCTTTTTTGCACAAAGTCTTCTGCTGAATCGGCAATGGCTTCTACTTGCTTATCGCTAGCCGCATGGCTAATTACAAAATAATCTGCAGATGCTGTGGGGATAGCACGCATATCCAAAATCTTAATGTTCTCCGCTTTCTTTTCGTACATACCTTGTGCTACTAATAGCGACAAAGCCATGCCATCTTCCATTTGAGATATTCTTTTTGCCGGTCTTTTTTTGGCGGCTACTTTCTTTTCTTCAATTTCTACAACCGCTTTGCTCGTTTTTTTAGCTGCGGTTTTTTTAACGGCCGTTTTCTTTGCTGCAGTTTTCTTAACAGCTACCTTTTTAGGTGCTGCAGTTTTAGCAGCTGTTTTCTTAGCTGCAGTGCTTGCTTTCTTAGCAGCTACTTTTTTAACTGCTGTTTTTTTAGCTGGTGTTTTTGCCATGCTTTTGTTTAATATATTTGGCGCAAAATAAACTATAAAAGTCTTAATCCCTTATTTTGTCTGATAATCATTTTTTTCATCTGCATTTTAACGAGATAAGTTCTACCAACGACTTAGCAAAAAAGCTATGGTCTGAGACTAAAATAAAGGCAAATACGATTGTGTCGGCTTCCTACCAAAACCAAGGAAAAGGGCAACAAAACAATGTATGGGAAAGCCAAACAGATAAGAACCTATTATTTACATTGGTGGTATCCCCTGATTTTTTAAAAATTGAAGAACAGGTATACCTGAACATGGCGGTAAGCCTTGCTGTGTATGATTATTTCATAAATAAAAACATCAGCGAGTGCTTTATTAAGTGGCCCAACGACATCATGGTGAATCATAAAAAAGTATCAGGTATTTTGATTGAAAATAGTATTTCTCAAAGCCAAATTAAAGTCGCTTTCATTGGTATTGGCATCAATATCAACCAAACTGATTTTTATAATACCCAAGCCAGTTCATTGGCTTTGATTACAGGTAAAAGCTATGATGTATTTGAAGAGTTAAAGCTATTTGAAACTTGTTTCTCAAAGCGCTACAAACAACTAAAGACCCAAAAACAAAACATCTTTGAGGGGTATCATGATGCATTATATTTAAAAAATGTGAAAACACTTTTTAGCTTTGCCGAACAAACAAAGTACGGAAAAATTTTGGGCGTTACGCATCAAGGTCAATTAGAGGTGGCCATTGAGGATGGCAGCATTCAACAGTTTTCAAACAAAGAAATTAGCCTAGCATGAGCCATATAAGCATCGACATAGGAAATACATTGAGTAAAGTTGGTATTTTTAATGAGGGTATTTTGCTAAATAATGCTTCGTTCAAAAACGAGGATTTACAAGGCATTAAAGCCTATTTTTTGGCAAATCAAGCTGAGCATATCATCTTAAGCTCTGTTGCTAAATCAAGCATTGAATTGATAAATTGTTTAAAAGACCTAGCACCCATCATAGAATTAAGCCACGAAACCTCCTTGCCTTTTAGCAACAATTATCAAACCCCACAAACACTGGGCATGGACCGAGTGGCAGGCATAGCAGGGGCCATTCATTTTTACCCAGAAACAAACTGCTTGGTGATAGATGCGGGTACATGCATTACTTACGATTTTGTGTCGAAAGAAGGCATTTACCAGGGAGGAAGTATTAGTCCTGGACTTTACATGCGACTAAAGGCTATGCATGAGTTTACTGGAAAATTGCCGCTATTAAACTACCAAGAAATTGAGGATTGGATTGGTAAAGACACCCAAACTTCTATGTTAACGGGAGTAATTTGGGGGATGGTTAACGAAATAAATGGCTTTATTGCTCGTTATGGTGAGGCTTTTGGCGACCTGAAAGTGATTTTTACAGGTGGTGATGCGCCTAAATTTGTTAAACACTTAAAAAATAACGTATTTGCAGAGCCCAATTTGTTACTATTCGGACTTAATAAAATTTTGAAAATCAATGTATAAAATAGCCAAAGGGCTTATATCTGTTTGTTTAATCCTATTTTGTGTATTGCAAACAGCTATTTCGCAGAACTTAACACTCTCACCCTACTCTATTTTTGGAGCAGGTGAGTTACAATTTATGGGGAATGCCTCTAACCTAGCCAAAGGTCGCGTTAGTCAAGGTATTCGCAAACCTTATGAAATCAATTCTTTGAATCCTGCTTCATATAGTGCACTAAAAAACACCATCATCGAAGCAGGTTTTGCGCAAAATAATGGAACTATTAAAAGTGCTAGCTCATCGGCAGATTTTACTACAGTTGGATTTTCTTACATAAATTTTGGTATCCCCATTTCAGAAAAAAAAGGTTGGGGTTTTTCGTTTGGATTGATGCCTTATTCTTCCGTTGGATACAACGTAGTTTCGGTAGACAGTATTCAACAAGATACTTTTAATATGGCCAAAACGAACAATTTCTTTGGCAAAGGCGGTTTAACCAAGTTTTATATTGGTATGGGTTATAAAATTTATAAAGACAGTGTTCGTTCTTTATCTCTTGGAGCGAACGTTGGATATATATTTGGTAATTTAAATGCAACCACGCAAGTACTATTTCCAATTAACTATTTAAAGTTTAATGTTGAGGAATCGACTAATAGATACACAGGGGGCTTGGTATTTGATTATGGCCTTCAGTTTGAGCAAAAGATTGGCAAAAAAACAAGCGCTGTTGTTGGAGCTAGCATGAATGCAAGGACAGAACTTAGTTCAACAAGGCAATATGTTTTACGATCTTTAGCAATTGGTGGTGGGTCGCGAAGTGTCAGAGATACTGTACTAAGCACAGATAATGAATCAGGTTCTATGACATTGCCTATGGGTCTAAAAGCTGGCTTATCTGTAAACTATAACGATAAAATAGTGGTGGCAGCTGATGCAGAATATACCGAATGGAGTGCTTACAAAACCACTTTTCCTAGTTCAGGCGCATCTGGAGATGCCTTTAGAAACAGCATGGCTTTTGCCCTTGGTGGAAGCTACACACAAGACATAAATGATTATAATAATTTTTTAAAACGTGTAGAATACAGAGCGGGTTTTAGATACGAGCAAAGCAATATCATTATCAATAATAATGGGGTGGATATGATGGGAATCTCTGCTGGCCTTGGTTTACCAATGGGTAAAAGCAGATCGAAAGTGAATGTAAGTTTTGAGTATTTGAAACGTGGTAATACCGCAAACAACCTTATTCAAGAAGATTACATCCGATTTATCTTAGGAATTACTTTTGCAGATAGGTGGTTTGTTCGCTATCGTTATGATTAATCTTTATTCAAAATGAAATTATTTAGAGTTTTTGCAGGTATATTGGGATTTATCCTGTTGTTTTTTTTAGTGTCCTTATTGTTTCCGCGCACCTATAGAGTGGAGAGAATGGTAGTAGTTAATAAACCTGTTTATGAGTCATATGCCTTCATGAGCGACATACGCAATTGGAAAAAATGGAGCCCTTGGAACAGCAGTATTGATAGTACTTTTTATACATTCTATACCAAACAAACCAACCAAATTGGTGCCAAACAATACATAGGAGGCAACCTTGTTGGGGCAGGTAGTTTCACCATTACAGAAGCTATTTCAAATGAAAAAATATCCTATTTATTAAGTATCAACGAAGGCTATATCACAGCTAAAGCATCCTTTATGTTTAGTGCTATGAATGGTAGAACCAAGCTGAGTTGGGTGGATGAAGGAGATGTTGGCTATAACCCTTTTAAAAGATACATGATGGGTTATGTTACTGGCAATACAGCCAAGTCATTCGATGAGGGATTAGTAGCTATAAAACGAGCGATTGAAACCAACTAAGCATAATATATTATTAAGTCGTTTTCGATTAACCTATTTTTTTCTAATGGCATGCATTTCTTCACCCCTTTAGAATGGTGAAAGGAGGTATAAAATAAAAACAATAATCCAGCAAATCATAGACTAAAAGTAGTCTTAGGTTTCTAGTAACTCAAATGTCTTATGATATTTAAATCAATCTCTCTCTTAATACTTATATGCTATTTTGGATTGACAAGTTCCTTTGCTCAATCCGATTCCATTTTCATACATAAATCCACTTCTTACAAAACATATTTAATACCTGCAAGCTTAGTCGCTTATGGGCTAATTTGTTGGGGTGATAATGGCTTGCCAAGTAGTAAGCAAATTTATAATTACAGACAGGAACATTATAATAACTTCAATACATCGATTGATGACTATTTGGTATTCGCACCCTCTGTTGCCCTTATTGCCTTAGATGCTTGTAAGATAAAAAGCAAAAGTGATATTCTCAATCAAGGACTTTTAACGGCCAAATCAATAGCAATAAGCCTTGGCATTATTAATATCCTAAAATATAGTACCCAAGTTCCAAGACCCGATGGAAGCGCGAATAACTCATTTGCAAGCGGGCATTCAGCGGCTGCCTTTACTTTGGCTGAAGTTTTACATCAAGAGTTTAATGATAAGCCTTGGATATATGTGAGTGGATATGCAGTTGCAACAAGCATAGCGGGCATGCGCATACTTAACAATAAACATTGGTTCAGTGACGTGCTTGTAGGTGCAGGCATTGGAATGGTGGCAACCAAACTAATATATGCCACACATGCCTATAAATGGAAAATGGGGGAAAAAGTAACTCCCATTGTTCATTCAAATCAGATGGGCTTTTTGTATACATTTTAAACGGTTTTACTATACCGTTTCATCAGTCTTAGGCTCTTCTGATTTGGCTTCAGCCACAACAACCGGGGCTGCAGATACTTTATCACCTCTATCAATTTGCACCTTGGTGGCACTCGCACCTTTGTGGGTCATTTCTATTTCGAAAGTAACTTTATCGTTTTCTTTCACTTGTTCTAATAATCCGTTGATGTGCACAAACACACTCGCTTGGTTTTTCAAATCTTTTATAAAACCATATCCTTTTGATTCGTTAAAGAAACTGATAACACCTTTACGAACTAATTCCTCTGGCTCAGGGGCGGCTTTTTTAGCTACACCAATTACCATATCTTCAGCATTCACCTCTCTACGTTTTTTTAAATCAGGTGGGGTTGAGGTAATATTACCATTCTCATCCACATAAGCCATCATATCTTCCAAGCTCTGCCCCTTCACAGCACTGGCTTTGCGCTCTTCTCTTTTTTCTGCTTTTTCTTTTCTCTTTTTAAGTTTAGCCTTTTCTTTTTCTTTTTTACTTAATGTTTCTTGTGATTTAGCCATTGTTTGTTAATGTGTGTTATTTGCCTTCATAATTTCATGGCTTTGGCTTTAAAAGTATAGGCAATTGAAAAAATTTAGGTCATAAAGGTACACTTATTATCCGGTTTAAGACTATTGCCAATAAAAAAGCCTTCGTTATTTATTAACGAAGGCTTTAATTTTATTTACCTAGCAGGTATTACTCAACAATTAGTTTTTGAATACCTTTTTTGTCACCAATCTGAATTGTTAAGAAATACATACCTTTACTTAATGATTGAAGATTAAGCTCTGCTCTGCCATTACGCAAATCTGAATTGTTGTAATCAACTGCAAATTCTTTTCCTTGTATGTTGAACAATTGTAAAGAAGTGCTTTCGTTTTTAGCATTGTCAAATGATACAAACAATCTTTCGTTTGCAGGATTAGGATAAACAGTCACATCTATGTTTCCTTCAATTGATTTAACTGAATTTACATATTTTTTCTCGGTTTTTAATGTATCAACTTTGCCATCAGGCCATACGATTAGTGCCATACCAGCGCTACCATATTTATTGTAAGTGTTATAAATTAACGAGTCAATATCATTGGTTTGGTTCAAAGATTTTTTGATGAAAACAGTGTCAGCTACACGCGAGAATCCTGAAGTGAACAATACACCTGAAAGGCTATCTTTACCTGTAAAATTGTAAGTGAATTCTCCAATTGAGACACTTGTATTAGCCTTGGTAAATAAGTATTTTGTACTAGCATTTGCTTTGGTGTATCTGTATTCACCAAACTCACCATAAGAAATGCCTCTTGCTACGTATAACGCTTCTCCTTCTCCTTTAACATCTGCAGCATTTAAGCCAGTAATACCTTGGAACAACATAATTTGATTATTGCCAAACAATGAGGCTGTGGTTTGAATATCTTTGGTAGTCACTTTAAAACTTCTGTCTTTACCATCAGGGTTTCTATCGTAAGTAAGTGCATTTTTAACAACTCTTGTAGGAACTTTATTAATGGTATCAATACTCGAAGTAACATTCTGAACAAAGGTAGTATCCAACAAACCATGAATCATTGCAATACTGTTATTGTCTTTAGTAACAGGGAAATTAGGTATGGTATATAATACTTGTGCTGTACCCGCTTTCTTAATTTCGATGGTAGCAGTACCAGCGGGAAGAGCCATTAATTTGGTAGCATTTCTGAAACCCAATGTAGCTGATTTTTGACCATTCAAATATACATCTACATTACCAACAGCAGCATCTGGTGAGTTATGAACAAACTGAACCATTCCGCCTTCACCAAAAGCATCAACTAAACCAGCTGTATCAACGCCAAACAAGCCAAAACCTGCGCCATTGTTGTTGTTAGTGGTATTTAAAAAACCAGAGGCAAAAATAAATCCGCTTCTTCCTTCAACAAAACTAATGGGTGCATAATAGCTTTTTAATACGGCTACTGCGTCATGAGCGTGAATCTCTAACATGATATTTTTGGCAGGCACAAGTAGTCCATTACTAACAGCACCGTAAGCAGCATTTTTAATTACACTTGAACCAATTTTTACATTGATATCTACAGCCGGTGCATCAGTAACACCATGAGCAATATTCAGGAAGCAATTTCCAGCAGTTGCAGAATAATTCACATTACTTTGCAAAAACACATTCAATTTGGTGCTTAATCCACTTGGATTGGCAAGAAATTGGGTGGTATCAAGCACACCAGAAAGCATAGCAATATTTTGACTGCCAACCGCTAAGCTAACATTTAACTTTGCTAAAACCATCGTACCTGAATCGGTACTTGACGAATCACAAATTGTTATGATGCTTGCACCTGAATTCACTGTCATTAATGGACTTGCTCTTCTAAAACTCACATTGTCAAATTTTATGTCATTCCAATACACATCCACAATATTCAAAAGCGGATCAGCTGCATTGTGCACCAATTGGATTTTTGCGGTTTGAGCATTAGATAAAGTAACCACAGTTACAAAAAGTACTGCCCACATTATCAGTTTTGTTTTTAGAAAGTTAAAATATTTCATAAGTAATTGTATTGTTTTGCTGAAACGACAAATATATAAATAGATTTTATTTAGCAAAGTCGAAATTATTTCCCATATTAGTTGCATCAATTAGGTCAAAAAACACAAAAAATCTCTATATGCTTAAGAATAAATCACTTGAAGAAATTTTAGATTCACTAAACCCAGCACAAAAAAAAGCGGTAGAACATATTGAAGGCCCTGTTTTAGTAATTGCTGGGCCAGGAACAGGCAAAACGCAAATTTTGGCTGCACGCATTGCCAATATTTTGGAAAAAACCGATGCCTTACCCGAAAATATACTTTGCCTTACATACACTGATGCAGGTACCATAGCTATGCGGAAGCGTCTGTTTGAGTTTATCGGACCGGATGCCTATCGACTTGAAATTTTCACTTTTCATGCATTTTGTAACATGGTCATTCAAGAAAACCTCGACTATTTTGGTATACGGGGCATTGATGCCATTAGCGAATTGGAGCAGATTCAATTGGTGCATGATATTATTGATGATTTTGGTAAAGAGCATCTCCTAAAAAGATACACAGGTGATGTGTACTACGAAACAGGCAAATTGCTAAACTTGTATCAGAACATGAAGCGCGAAAATTGGTCGGCTGAGCATATCTGCAAAAAGTGTGATGAATACATAATTGATATTGAAACGCGCGATGAATACTTGTATAAAAAGGATAGCAAGTTTGGCAAAAAAGGTGAAAAGAAACCAAGCTACTACGAAGAGGTGAAGCGCATGAAGCAACTTAAAGCTGCTTCCGAATCCTTTAATCAATACCAAGAAAAACTAAAGAATAGCAACCGCTACGACTTTGCCGATATGATCATTTGGGTAATTGATGCCTTTGCAAAAATGCCCGAACAATTGAGAAATTACCAAGAGAGATACCTTTACTTATTGGTGGATGAGTTTCAAGATACGAGCGGATCACAAAACCAATTATTAAGCGACCTGCTTGACTATTGGGATGAGCCCAATGTGTTTGCAGTAGGTGATGATGACCAAAGTATTTATCGCTTTCAGGGCGCTAATGTGGAGAATATTCAACAGTTTGAAAAAAGATACAAAGGCATACAAATAATAAGTCTTGAAGAAAACTACCGAAGCAGCCAATTTATATTGGATGCTGCCAGTTGCTTAATAAAAAAGAACAACTCAAGGATAAACCCCAACAAGCAACTCATTGCAAAAAATGAAAAGTATGCATCTTTGGATGAAAAACCTTTGTTGAAAGCTTATCATAATTCTTTTCATGAGATAGTGGGCATCGCTTCTGAAATTGAAGCCTTGCAAATGTCAGGTATAAAACTAAATGAGATCGCAGTTTTATACAGAAAACACGCTCAAGCAGAGCTCATCATCAAGTACCTTCAGGCAAAAAACATAGCTGTAAATACCAAACGAAGGGTGGATATTTTGCATGAACCTTTGATAAAAAAAATCATCAATATCTTAAAGTTTGTGCAAGCCGAAAACAAAAAAGCGCATTCAGGCGAACCTTATTTATTCGAACTTTTGCATTATGATTTTTTAAACATTGAACCCATTGATATTGCCAAAATATCAGTAAAAATAGCCAGTAAAAATTTCAACGAAAGAGCCACCTCATGGCGCGAAGAAATAAAGGAATTTCATGGGCAAAAAGCTGATTTATTCTCAGATATTAAACCTTCGCGGCAAATAGAAAAAGCAAGTGTTTTGCTTGAATCTTGGATAAAAGATTGTGCCAATCTTACCATACAACAATTGATTGAAAAAATCATTTCAGAAAGTGGTGTTTTATTTAACGCATTAACCGCTGATGACAAAAATTGGAACATGCAATTACTCAATACCTTTTTTGATTTTGTGAAAGCAGAATGCTCTAGAAATAGCAAGACACAATTAGGCGATATCATCCAAACACTTGATTTGATGGAAACGGAAGGCGTATCCCTGCCAGCCGAAAGGCTTATCTACAGCGATGATGGAGTTAATTTTATTACCACCCATTCTTCTAAAGGTTTAGAGTTTGAATATGTGTTTGTAATGGGATGCACTAGCAGGGCATGGGAAAAATCATCCAACAATTTCGACTTTAAATTGCCAGACACCTTGTTTGATATTCATACTAAAAATGAT
>RGVD01000006.1 GCA_010027395.1 Bacteroidota bacterium | reverse complement strand
GTAACTGGATTAGGTGCGGCCTTCTTGCATTTGGGTGTAAATTGGTATGAGATTTCACATTTGCAAGAGCAAGTAGGCAACTATGTAAGCAACCCTACTTTCGAAAATTTCAGAGTCTTCATCAATCAACAAGGCAAGTATGCCGACAATACCTTGATACAACAATTTACAGAAGCTTGGTATCAACAAAAGCAAAACCCTGAATACATTGCCAACTCAAAACAAATAGCTGAGATGTTGGTACAAGCCAAAATGAATGTACCTGTGGTGGGTGCCAGTGGCGCGGTGTTTGGCTTATTGTTGGGTTTTGGCATGCTGTTTCCAAACACAGAATTAATCATGTTGTTTTTCCCCTTCCCTATCAAAGCTAAATACTTTGTGTTTTTTTATGGTGCTGCTGAATTGTACCAAGGTATATCTAACAACCCTAGCGATAATGTAGCGCACTTTGCCCATTTGGGTGGCATGCTCTTTGGCTTCATTTTGATAAAGATTTGGAACAAAAGCAATCAAACTCAAATTCGACTTCAGTTTTTCAGGCTCAATGCTGCTTATAAATTTTATTTCAGGAATTTTTTGGATACTTTTAATAAAATCATCAGCCACAAAAAAATCCAAGCCCCCTTTAACTATTAATAGGTAGTTTAGGCTTTTCAATTCAGCAGCTAGGTATCTTTTTTCATTTTTATTTTCCACCAAAATATAAGTGAGGTGATTTTCTTCATCCACACTTTGCATGCGCATATAGCTATTAATATCAGCTGGATTATAGCCTGTTAAATCAAGATCATCTATTTTTTCAAAATCGTATAGGCCTGTGTTATTTATCAGCCAAGCTAGTTTTGATATTTTTTTGTCGCACACAATTCCAAACAATGAAATCTCTGCTTCCTGCTCTATATCTAAGCTTAACTTTTTGGGAATTGACATATTTAAGTGATTATTTAGGTGCAACAAAAATAAAGGATGATTTAAAATTTATGTTTTTTATTAAAAATCTTATTTATTTGCAGTCACTAATTAAATATTAACTAAAATGTCAGACATCAGAGGAAGAGTAAAAACCATCATTATGGACAAGCTAGGTGTAGAAGAAGCGGAAATCAACGATGAAGCGAGTTTCACCAACGATTTAGGCGCAGATTCTTTAGACACTGTTGAACTAATCATGGAATTTGAAAAAGAATTTAACATTGCCATACCAGACGATCAGGCTGAGAAAATTGGTACAGTTGGGCAAGCAGTTTCTTACATAGAAAGCAACCTACAACCCAAGTAAAAACTTAAATTAAACCTTATCCAAAAAAATTCCTACATGCCAATCCGCAGAGTTGTTGTTACAGGCCTTGGTGCTGTAACTCCCATTGGTAATAATCTTCAGGAGTATTGGAATGGATTGTCAAATGGAGTAAGTGGTGCAGCACCAGTTACTCAATTTGACGTATCTAAGTTCAAAACAAAATTTGCCTGTGAGGTTAAGAATCTTGACGTGCTTCAGTTTATCGATAAAAAGGAGGCTAGGCGTATGGATAGATACACGCAATTTGCAGTCATCACCAGTGACGAAGCAGTTATTGACAGTGGATTAAACCTTGAAACAATTGACAAAGACCGTGTAGGGGTTATTTGGGGCTCAGGTATCGGAGGCTTAAAAACCTTTTTGGATGAAGTATCAGCCTTTGTTAAAGGAGATGGAACACCTCGTTTCAGCCCTTTTTTTATCCCAATGATGATTGCCGATATAGCCGCAGGCTTATTGTCAATTAAATACGGATTTAGAGGGCCAAACTTTGCAGTAGTATCAGCTTGTGCCACTTCAACCAATGCCATTGGAGATGCATTTATGTACATCCAGTCAGGCAGAGCAGATGCCATCCTAACTGGTGGGTCTGAGGCAGTAGTTAACGAAGCAGCTATGGGAGGTTTCAACTCCATGAAAGCACTTTCCGAAAGAAACGATAGCCCTGAAACAGCTTCTCGTCCATTTGACGCAAACCGTGATGGTTTCGTTTTAGGCGAAGGTGCAGGCGCTTTGATTCTAGAAGAATATGAGCATGCAAAAGCTCGTGGTGCTAAAATTTATGCCGAAGTAGTGGGCTATGGTGCCACTGCAGATGCCTATCACATGACAGCTCCACACCCTGAAGGACTAGGTGCAGCTAACGTAATGCGAGTAGCATTGGCGGATGCTGGTATTCAAGCTTCGAAAATCGATTATATTAATGTTCACGGAACTTCTACTCCGCTGGGCGACCCTCAGGAAATAAAAGCTATTCAAACTATATTTGGTGATCATGCTTATAATTTAAACATTAGTTCCACCAAATCAATGACAGGCCATTTATTAGGTGGTGCAGGTGCCATTGAAGCCATAGCTAGTATATTGGCTATCACCAAAGGAATTATTCCACCAACCATCAACCATTTTACTGATGACCCTGCCTTTGATCCTAAATTGAATTTAACATTTAATAAGGCTCAACACAGAGAAGTGAAATATGCCCTAAGCAACACCTTTGGTTTTGGTGGACATAACGCTTCTGTGATTCTAAAAAAGTTTGAAGAATAATATATAAGCCTATTGAAAAGGATTACTTCTTTTGTTAAGCTTCATATTTCATCTAGCAGAGATTTTAGAAAAAAAATAAAGCACATCACTCGTTTTGCGCCTGATAAAACAGCAAGCTACAAGCAGGCTTTGCGTCATCATTCTATATCTACTAAGATACATGAGAACGGCACAAAAGACAGCAATGAACGCCTAGAGTATTTGGGTGATGCCATTATTAATTCTGTGGTGGCTGAATACCTTTTCAAAAAATATCCCTTTGAAAATGAAGGCTTTTTAACAGAGCTTCGTTCAAAGATTGTAAGCCGCACCAGCTTAAACGATTTGGCTCTGAAAATTGGATTGAGCAAATTGGTTGAATACGACCGCAAAGCCCTACAAAACATAAACCTTCGAAATAGTATTTTTGGCAATGCCCTTGAGGCTTTTGTGGGAGCTATCTTTTTGGATGCAGGCTACAAAAAAGCAAAATATTTTATCGTTGAAAACCTACTTCAATTGCATCTGGATGTAGATAAGCTAAAAGAAACCGAAACAAATTTCAAAGGCCGCTTGATTGAATATAGCCAAAAGGATGGTTCAGTTTTGGAATTTGAAGTGAGCGAAGACAGCAGCAACAAAATAAAACAATACAAAGTAACAGTATTACTAAACAAAGAACCTAAAGGACAAGCAGAACATGCCTCTAAGAAACTAGCCGAACAGATGGCATCTCAAAAAACCATGGCGATGCTGAATATTGAGTAAAACACAAAACACGCTTTGATGCTTTTGCAGGAATCCTTGATTAAATAGGCACAAGCAAGCCTTTATCAAAGTATATTTACCTTTAGGCACTTTTTCTGCTACAGCCCTAACTACCAAAAGCTATTTTTAAACCTATTACAAATACAATTATTTAACCCACTTATTTTAAAAAATATATTTTACATTGCCATACTTTATATGCGTAAAATATTACTGTTTATAATCATTGGTTTTGTTAGTTATACCGCTTGTGCTCAGGATGTTTTACCTTCCTTTGGTAGCTCTAGAACTGGAGGTAGTGGCATGCAATTTTTAAAAATAGCTCCCGATGCACGCTCAACAGCTATGGGCGGTGCAGTTATTGGATTGGTGAATGATGTATCAGCCTTGTACTGGAACCCTGCGGGAATAACAGGAGTTGATACTGGAAAGGTTTCTGTGATGGCTTCTCATACACGATATTTCGCTAACAATACAGTGAACTTTGCAGGTATAGTTTTTAAACCAGGTAAGCTAAGCTATGTAGGTGTGAGTGTGATGTCCCTAAACTTTGCCGACATGGACGAAACGACCGAATTTCAACCTTTCGGTACAGGCAGAAAAGTGAATGTAAATAACACTTTAATTGGCCTAACTTATGCAAAAATATTAACCCAATCTTTCTCTTTTGGTATGACTGGCAAATGGGCACACGAAGCCATAGGTGATTTGCAAACCAATGATGTACTTTTCGACTTAGGCTTGAAATACAACATAGGTTTGATGGGCTCTCGATTTGGGGTGTCATTTAGCAATTTTGGTATGAACGTTTCTCCTGAAGGGGATGTAAGCGTTTTGAAGTTAAGTGGCAACCAAAAAATAAACAATTACAGCGAAGTATCGGCCCCCGCTGCATTTAGAGTGGGTGTGGCTTTCGACCCAATAAATAAAGGCATGCACAAACTTACTTTGGCAGGACAATTAAATCACCCTACCGATAACAACGAAACATTTAGCACAGGTGTCGAATATTCATTAAAAAGATTTTTACACGTGAGAACAGGTTGGGAATTTGGCGCTGACGAGGGTTTTAATTTCCCTCCTATTGGCATGGGGATAAAATTGCCTTTTAGCAGCTACCCTCTATCTATCGATTATAGTATGGTGAGCAAGCAGCGCATTGGAAATTTAAATCGTATCACATTAGCATTAACCATCAGATAAATGAGAGTTTCTAATAAATATACACTTATTTGGATAGTACTTTTGGGTGCACTTAGCTCGTGTTCATTATTTGGCGACAAAAAGAATGCAACGGCTGATCAGGTTTTTCAGCAAGGTCAAATCGACCCGAATTTGGTAACTAATTCTGTCGGTTATGTGCCCTTATATCCTTTCATTACTGGTGTTACAGCTCCTGTGGACGTTTTCGTGGGTTATGATGAAATGACCTATGTGGTGGAAGACATGAACCCAAGCGATATCAAAGATAATCGCTTATCGGTATTTGACCCAAATGGCAAAAGGGTGTATTCTTTGGTCATTCCTGGTGCTACGGATGTAACACAAGACAGACGCTTGCATGTGTTTGTGGCTGGCAGAAAAATGCTAAATGACTCTGTAAATTTTGCAGCCATATTTCATATAATCCATATCAGTCAAGGCAATGCCCAATTCTTAGATACGCTGGTTCACCCAAATTGCGATGCTAGTAGGGCTCAAACAAGTTTCAGAGGCGCTGATGATGTAGCAGTTCAGTTTACTGGATTGGCAACACTTTATGATAATACATTATATGTGAGCCGCACAGGACCCAGAAATGATGTAAACTCAACTGTAGCTGTGCCTGATAATGGTGTACTTGTGTTTGATAAAAACATGAACAATACGGGCTATTCGCAAGGTTTAAATCCAAATGAGTCTAGCTTAAAATCTTGTGTAGGTTTAAGTGCCATTGCTACCAATGCCGCTCCACCACAGCGTTTACAAGGTGTTAGTACAAGCAAAAGTTTCTTTAGCACCTTGGCAGATAAAAGTAAAACAATAGAATTTAGAGCATTGGCAATTAATGTGGTTGACAACCCTGATGCAGGAACTTTGTTTAGTGAATCGAGCCAGTTTTTAAATTTCGATTTCAGCAAAGCCAATCGCTTTATGTATGAACCTTCACGCTTTAAACATCCAGTTGATTGTTATATTGCTCCTGACCAATTGAACTATTATTTTGTAGTAGATGATGAAACAGATTCGGTATATATTTTCACCAATCAAGGTTTTGAAGGTGTTAACCCTCCAGCTAATTCAACTGTAAAAAAACAAATTATTGCTTCATTTGGGGGAATAGGAAAAGATGGCTCTAGCACTGGACCATTTAACTTCAATAACCCTTCAGGTGTTTGTTATTTTAACCGCACCCTTTATGTGGCCGATAAGGGCAATAATAGAATTTGTAGATACAAATTGAATGTAGATTTGCAATAATCTTTCTCTAATTAAACCCAACATCATTTTAGGCAATTAACTAAAATCAATTGTCAAAAAAGCTACATTTTTTTGCAATAAAGCCCTTAAGTAATTATGTTGCCTGAAAAAATCTGAGTGAATCGAAGCGAAATTATAATAGATGACATTATTATTAGTAATGAGAATATCCTCGTAAACAAAGGAAATTTATTACATAGAATTATCATGACGATCGTTCTATGCCAGTCTTTGTTTTACACCATATTAAACTATGCATTGGGTAATACTATCCAAGCCTATATAACCTTTAGTTTAGTGCCTGTTTCTATTATTGCGTATGTCTTTTCTTTGTCAGGAAATACAACCCTTTCTAAAATTTTCAATTTGATATGTGTAGTTGGAGTTATCTCCATTCTCACAATACTAGTGGGAAAGGAAACCGGAGTGTTATTTTTTTTTATACCCATATTTGTTAGCACACTTATCGTATTTCAAGGAAAGGAAAGATGGCTAGGTTATCTTCTAACAAGTATTAGTTTTATTGTCTTCTTAATTCTTATTCTTAATAATTACAGAATAACGGAGGGCAATGAACTGAACGCAAAAGAGATTGAATTAGAATGGATGCTGAACATAGGAGGTTCATGTTTAGTTACTGTTATGGAATTAATTTTCATACTTAGTATTAGTAACAGTATTCAAAGGCAATTGATTGAGAAAAGTAATTCGATAAATGCAATGAATAAGGAGTTGAATGCAACCATTCACACACGAGATAAAATGATATCTATTATATCTCATGATGTAAGAGGACCATTATCACTAATCAATTCTGGATTAAACTTGGTTGATTGGGAAGCAAATTTAGATAAGGAGGAAAAGGACATTGTGCAGGAATTACAAAAACGTGCTGATGCTACTGTAAATCTAATTGACAATTTAGTACTATGGTCGCGAAGCCAAACCAAAGAAATACACTATAGTCCAAAGCTGTTGAGCAATAATGATTTGAATGACATTTTGAGTAACATATTAACACTTCAAAACTCAAAAGGCATACGTATAGATTGGCAATTAAACGAAGGTGGTGAGGTGTTTACTGATAAAAACTTACTACAAGCTATTCTGCGAAACTTATTATCAAATGCTGTTAAATTTACTTCAATAGGTGGAAGCATAACAGTGAAAACTAAAACCCTCGATAAAGGCATTGAAATCTCGATTACTGACAGTGGAATGGGTATGAGCGAGGAAACCATTCATAAAATTGAATCGGGAATATCTCATACAAGCCTTGGTACCGAGAACGAAAAAGGTCATGGTATAGGATTGCAATTGGTTTCTGAGTTTTTAGAAAAAAGTGGTTCAAAATTGCATATAAAATCCACGCTAGGCAAAGGCTCAACCTTTTCATTTATTTTGGGTTCGAAAGCTTAGCTCCTAGAGCTAGGTTTCACGCATTACTTCAGCCATCGAATGAACCTTGTACTTCAGCTTTCCATCAAGCGTTTCACATAAAATGTACGTTCTCAACTTATGCAATTTTCGCATGGGGATTTTATTATTATTCATTTTAAATACTTCCCCATCTGCAAGGTCATTCAACACCAATTTATCTTGTTGTCTCACATCATATTTCTTAAGCACTTGCATCAATTTCACATCTGCAGATTGCGAGTACTTTGGATTTCGCATGTGCTTTGCCAACATGGCCTGTAAATCATAAGGGAAAATTTTAGCATCCAAAAAAGGCTTCATATTCAATTGAAATTCTTTCTTCCACTCATCACCATGTGAATCATGGTGTGGGCCATATTTGACATAAGCTGTGTGGTGCGATAACTCATGAATAAATGTAAGCAAAAACTCAAAGGGGCTCAAGTTATGGTTCACGGTAATTCGGTTTCCTTTGCCATGATGAGGGCTATAATCTCCATACCTGCTTTTTCGCTCTACTTCCAAATGAAGATTAAGCTTGTGAAACATAATCAATTCAGCACAATACGAAACTGTTTCAAGGGGTAAAAACCTAACCAATGCTATCATCAATTGAGATTTGTGAGTTTCTTGTTGCGGACTGAGGGTACTAAATATTTGCACTGTCGACAAAGTAAATAGGAAGGCGCTAAAAAACAATAATTGTTTTAAATAAATACAGATTATAGTTTGTGTAAAACCGCCTCGAAAATCTTGTTGAATAAGCATTTCAACTAAAATCAATCTCAGCAATTAAATAATATGTAAAACCCAACAAAAAAATTATTTTGCAAGGGTTTGTATGAAAAAATTTTACGCATTTATTTTCACCCTATTCATATACCTAAATGTCTCAGCACAAGGAACTGGAAGTATATCTGGAAGGGTAATTGATAAGAAAGACAATTCAGAATTGATAGGTGTTACTGTGCTTGTCAAAGGAACTTCTTTTGGCACAGTTACAGATATAAATGGTAACTTTATCCTTAAGGGTTTAAAGCCAAAAGAATACAACATAGAAATCAGCTACCTCGGTTATCAAAAAATATTGGAAACTGGAGTAAAAGTAAAGGCCGGTGAAAATACCAAACTTGAAACCTTTGAAATGAAACCTTCTTCATCCAATATTGATGAAGTAACCATCATTGGTAAAAAGCCTTTGATAGATATTGAAAAAGCGCAAACCATTAATACAATTAGCCAAGAAAACATAGAACTGGCTCCTGCTCGACAAATTCAAAGTATCATCAATACACAACCAGGTGTAGTGCAAGCTCCTGCGGGGGTTAGCATCCGGGGTGGCAGAACTTATGAAACCAAAATGATGATTGATGGTGTTTCGGTTACAGACCCTTTAGCAGGAACAGGTTTTGGTTTGGATATTGGCTCAAATGCAGTGGGTGATATTGAAGTAACAACGGGCGGTATTGGTGCCGAGGTGGGCGATGCCACCGCAGGTGTGGTAAATACCAAAACCCGCAACGCAAGCGATAAAAACGAATTTTCGGTTAACTACAAAAGAGATAATTTTGGTTTCAACAAAGGTGCTCGTTCCAACTGGAATAGCCAAGTAATTGAATTAAATGCATCGGGACCTATGCTGAAAAAGAAATTGAATGGACGCTTTAAGTATTTGGTTTCTGCGCGTGCTTCTTTCTCTGACGAATTTTACCAAAACCCTGCCAACCAAATCAAATCATCTTTGCTTAAAGAAAATGGTTTTACAAGCACAAATTGGACACCTTATCAAGATAACCGTTGGTCGTTTTTAGCCAAACTAAGCTACGACCTGAGCAAAGGCATGAAGCTAACAGCCACCATGATGCGCTCAATGACCATCAACCAAGATGTGAACATGTTAAGAATTTTTGGTAATGATGCTCCTTTTTCTCCAGGTTATCAATATAACTTTACTCAACAAATGGATAATGCCAATACCTATTCGCATGACTCATATTTGCAAATGATTAACTTTAAGCATTCGCTTAACAAACGATTTTCTTACAATGCCACTTTTTCAAGACTACTGGCACAACTCAGAGCTGATGCTAATGGCAGGGATTGGAGACCAAGCAATGTTGACCAAGTATTTGATCCAAATTCAATCAATACATTTCCTATTACTATTTTTCAACCCACCAACCGAGATAGTGTAGTATATCCAAATGCTCCATCTGGATTCTATAACAATAACGGAATTGCTACTCAATGGCATCATCACTATATTGAAGAATATGCTTTGACAGCTCAAGGAAATATTTTTAGTCGCAATTCATTAAACAAACTGACTTTCGGTTTAGAAATGAAATTTCAAAATATGGAGTGGATAGACATCACACGTCCTTGGATTGGTGCCCCTATTCGTTTGGCTGATGGAAGCTATACACAAAGCTTTAGACTTGGACAACAAAGCGACTTATGGACCGTGAGCCCACAGCGTGGAGGTTTCTATCTTACAGACCAAATAAAATACAAAGGTCTAATTGCTAGCGTGGGTGGAAGGTTTGAATATTGGGCTCCTGGCAAATACATTGATGATGCTGTGAACGACCCTCACTCTCCTATTCGTAATGAAATCAGACAAGATTATTTAAACTCATCAGTTCAATTGGGTGACTTAAGATACAAATTCAGATTCCTTCCAAAGATTAATGCTTCTTTTCCAATAGCTGAGAACCAAATGTTATATTTTAACTACGGACATACCGCTATTGTGCCTAATGCTTCCTACGTATATCCCGGCCTAAACCCATTATACCAGGATAGATCAACCATTGCCAACTTAGGAAATCCAAATTTAAATCCTGAGGTCGATATTAGTTATGAACTAGGTTTACGATCTCAAATCACCAATAATGATGCTTTAACTGTATCTGCATTTTGGAAAGACAAATATGATTTTATTACCAGTGCTGTTGTTTTGGTAAAAGATTTTCAAGGTCGTGATGTAAGTCGTACCATTCGTATCAATAGTGACTACGCACGTTCACGTGGTATTGAACTGGGTTATATCAAACGTATTGGAACATGGTACAACGGACAGGTGGCATTTACCTATACCGTAAACACTGGACAAAGTGCTTCGGCAAATGAAAAGTTAAAAGATATTTTAGCAAGTGGTAATGTGGAAGATACCAAAGAATACTATATGCCCTGGGATATGCCTTATGATTTTAAAAGCAATCATGTATTTAAAATTGATAGAAAGCATGGCTTGTTTGGCAAATCTTGGTTAAACAAAATGAGCTTTTATTTTGAAACTGTTACCCGCTCGGGTGTGCGTTATACTCCCTATCTTTTTGATAGAATTGATGCACAAACTGGTAGACCTATTTATGTGGTTAATACCAGTCCTGATGCACGTTGGAGCAAAGTGGGTGAATATTGGTTTTGGGCAGATTTAACCATTACCAAATGGTGGCAAACCAAGTATGCCAAGTTCTCTTTCAATGTTCAAATCACCAATGTGTTTGATAACTTAAATGCGGCCATCATAAATCCTGTAACAGGCAAAGCCTACCAAAATGGAGACAATGTGCCTGATTCATGGAGCGACCCAAGGTATGTGGACCCTAGACTTGGTAACTCAGCACCACCACCTACCAACCCTGCCAGGTACCTGGCACAAAGACATATTGTGCTAGGTGTGAATGTGAAGTTTTAGATTTAGGAGAAAGGATGGAGGAGGTAGGCAGAAATAATTATTTTTTTAATAGTTTAATTCTAAGTATTTTTTGATGATTATTTGTGAAAATACAAATGTATTTCATTTCATAAATATCATGTTTAAATAAGGCAAGTTCGATTGACAAAATCATACTTCAATTAACCCAAAAAATTCTAAACTGTAAAACAAAAAGTTTTATTAATAATTAAAATTTTATCGAAATTTTTCAGTGTTAGATTTATAATTGTCTTTTATCATTTGAATAAAAGTATTTTTATCACTTTTCATTATTGCTATTTCTGGACTATCTCTCATGATTGAATTTAATTCCCTCACATTTTCATCACTCCAAATAGACAATTCAACAATAATTGGAGTTAAAGCCAAGCCCTTTTCTGTTAAAAGGTATATGTTGGTTTTTTTATTATCGGGTAGCTGAGTTTTGATAATAATTCCTAATTCTTCCAAACATTTCAACTTAGAAGATAGGATATTAGTAGCAATCGCTTCATCGCTTTGTGTAAAATCTTTGAACGTCTTCTTATCTTCGATAAGCATTTGCTTAATGATTACCAAAACCCATTTATCCCCTAAAATATCAAGGGCCGAGGTGATTGGGCATTGGCATCGAAATTTATAATCCATGTTATCTAAACATTAATTTTCACTTGCAAATTGCAATTTATTTTGCATATTACTTGCAAATAGAAAGCAATCTTCTATTTTTGCTTGCGATACAAAAGTAATATTAAAATTTAAAAAATGGAAAATCAAGAAAAAAACACAGAAGGTTCAAATTTTACAAAACCAGCTTACATCATGGTTCAAATGAAGGTTAAAAGTATGGAAGAGTTAAATCAACGTTATGCACAATTTGCAATTCCTATTCTAATGAAACACGGAGGGAAAATGATTGCTGGCACTCCTGCGCCAACAGTTAAAGAAGGTGAATGGGATGGAAATTGGGCGGCAGTACTTCAATTTCCAAGTATGGAAGCAGCCGAAGGTTGGTATAATTCAGAGGAGTACCAACCCTACAAAAGCCTCCGTATTAATGAACTACAATCAGAAGCAGGTAGAGTGGTAATTATACCAGGAATGTAATTTGTAGTTTTCACAATCAATAACCAAACTTAGTCAATTGCTAGGTTTGGTTAATTTTTTTTAAAAATTAAACTCACATAAAAAAATGAAAAAAGTATTAGTAACAGGAATATCAGGATTTGTAGGACAGCATTGTGCAGCCGAACTATTAAAAAAAGGTTATGCAGTTAAAGGTTCGGTTAGAAGTTTATCTCGAATCGATGAAGTATTAAATGGTATCAAAAAAGAAATTGATCCTAAAGGCAATTTAGAATTTTGTGAACTTGACCTGATGAAAGATGCAGGATGGGACGATGCCATGGAGGGTTGCGATTATGTATTGCATGTAGCATCACCTTTTGTTGTGAAAGTACCAAAAGACGAAAACGAATTAATAAAACCTGCCGTTGAAGGCACATTGAGAGCGTTGGAGGCTGCCAAAAAAGCAGGAGTTAAAAGAATAGTACTTACATCTTCAACTGTTGCTATGCATGGTGGAAAAGAGGGTTTGATAAAAATTAATCAAGATAGTTGGACGGATGTTAATGCAAAAAATGTAACTGCTTACTTTAAAAGCAAAACAATTGCTGAAAATAGTGCATGGGATTTTATAAAAAATCAGACAGGTGAAAATAAACTGGAATTGGTGGTAGTGAATCCTGGGCCTATTTATGGGCCAACCCTTACAGGTAATTTAGCTACAGAGGCAATGGATTTTTTTAATAAATTAATTACAGGAAAAGTACCTATGTTGCCTCGTGCTTATTCAGTAATGTCTGATGTGAGAGATGTAGCGACTATTCATGTTTCAGCATTAGAAAATGAAAAAGCAAATGGCAAACGTTTCATTGTAACTTCCGAAAAGCCTCATGCAATTCAAGTAATTGCCCAAATTTTAAAATCAAATGGTTATGATAAAGTTAGCACGAGACTAGCACCTACATTTCTATTGAAATTTATTGCCAACTTTAATAGCGAAATTAAAGGAATGTTGCCATTTGTAGGTAATACCATTGAAGCTGATGTAAGTGATACGATGAAAACGTTTAATTGGAAGCCAATTCCTTTTGAAAAAACCGTTCTTGACACAGCCAAATCTGTTGAAAAAGTGATAAATGCTAGTTGATAAAACAGATATCTAATCATTTTATTCTTTTAAGAAATTACTTCCGAAGGGAATCTATATAGCATAGAACGAAATGAGTTCTGTTTTTAACTAATACAATTCTGTGCGAAAGGAACCTCATTTAGTTCCGAGCTAAATTAATTTAGTTCGGAATTGAGTCAATTCTACGCATTACAATATATACTCATCTTTTAGCTCAATTTATTTAGTTTGGAATGAATCCAATTCACTTCCGAACCCATTTAGTTTTGTTTGGAAGGAGATTAATTCTCATCTGGACTCAATGAATTCTTGTTTCAACAAAACCAAAGTTTCTAACATGAATCGTTCCATTCAATTTTAATAGTGAGGTAATAAAATTATGAACAATTAATCATAATTATTTTGATATTGGTATCATGAATACCCTTGCAAAACCATCTCAAAAACAATTAGCCAATATCAATATTTTGAATAAAGGGTTGATGTTATTTTCATTCTTATCAAACCACAAAATACCCTGTCGCTTTACCCTGTCCCTCTTTCGTGATGGTTCCTTTTAAAACTAATTCAGCCAAAGATTTCTTTACGGTTGGCAAAGCCATGTCAAGTTTCTTAGCTATTTCGCTAGACCCACATCCTGCGTGGTTTTGTATAAAGAATAAGATACGTTTCTCTCGTTGTGAAACGGGCTGTACTGTTTTGCTTTCTTCTAATTTAACCAGCAACTGCTCCTGTATGTTTATCAAACAACTGATAAAAAAAGTTAGCCAGTCCGTAACATTTTCACCTGGTCTGTTTCGCTGCGTTTGCATGAGTACTTTGTAATACTCCGATTTTCTACTTTCAATTTCATGCTCAAAACTGACGTATTGAATCCATGAATAACCATTTTTCAAAAGCAGTAAACTACCAAGCAATCTACTTAATCTTCCATTGCCATCTTGAAATGGATGGATGCTTAAAAATTCATAAACAAACAAAGCTGCCTTAACCAAAGGAATTGTTTCCTTATCTGAATGATACCATTCAAACAATTGCATCATGGCATCTTGTGTTTCTAATCCTGGTTCAGCAGTTCTAAATACAATTTGCTTCGTACCATCAACCAAATTAGCTTCTACGGCATTACTCACTTGTTTGTAGTTTCCTCTATGCCAAGCATCTTTATCGCCATGCAGCATCAATATTTTATGTAAGTTTTTTATTTGACTTTCAGAAATACTGATGGATTCATAATTTTCAGCAATCGTATCTAAGGCTTCAAAATAACCAATTACTTCTTGCTCGTCTCTTTCTTCTAGTTTAGAAATAGACAATTTTTCAATCAAAATGGCTACTTCATCATCTGTCATCTTTGAACCCTCAATCCTGGTTGAAGCCCCTACGCTTCTTACCGTGGCAATAGATTTTAATTGTTTCAACGAAGCGCCTTCACGCTTTTCAATAGTTGCCCAGGAAGCATCAAATCTGTCTATTTTACTTAATTCAGTCATGAGTTTCATGCCCAAATCAAGTTTCAATGTATGTATTAGTAAACTCATAAAATATTCGTATTTATTATCAAATATACGAAAACATATCCGATTTAAACAAATAAAATATCCGTATTTATCCGTTTATATACGAAATTTGATACGTATCTTTTAGCACCACCGATGAATTATTATACCGCAAATACTCACATTTAATCAAATTAAGCAGATGAGTATTTGAGCATTTGAGTATTTCTAAAATCAACAATTCAAAATCTCAATGCTGCAATTTTTCACCCCTCCAAATCGATAAAAAAACACACTCCCATTACAAAAATATTTTCACTCTCTAATTCGCTACAAAGCATTGATTTCAATCGATTTTTTAGGGCAATTTTTAAAATCATATCTCTAGGGCAATAGTAGTTGCGCAACTTTTTTGTGCGGAGAAACACTTCAAACTTTACAACCATTTGCCGATTGATTAATTTAATCGGCACATCATGCACTCGGTATTCTTCCATGAGGAATTGCTTCATCCATTTTAAAGCCGTGCAATACTTTTGATAGTTTGCATAAGAGGTTTCTTTTCCGATGAGTAATTTTAGGTCATGGGTGTAGTCTTCCCACACGGTGCAGAGTGTTTTTGACTTGCTAGTGTTCACACACAAAATGGCATCGCGTAAAAGTTCAGGAGTTGCCTTGTCATAGAGGGCGTTAAGGTCGGCATACTTGTTATACGCATTTGCTTTGAAAGCCCCTGATTTTTTAAAATTAGTGACCCCGAATTTGCCCCCTCAGATTTGCGAAAGAATGAATGAATTGAAAAGGTGTAAAAACAAAGAAGCCTGTAAATACTGAGATTCACAGGCTTTTGATTTGTTTTGTATTGCTACTGGCGGAGAGTTAGGGATTCGAACCCCAGGTCCTGTTACAGACAACAGTTTTCAAGACTGCCGCAATCGACCACTCTGCCAACTCTCCATCTGCGAAAGTAAGGCTATGCTTTATTTTGACCAAATTTTTATGCTTATAAATAAAAAAATCCTGCACAAAGGCAGGATTTTTACTGATTATCAAACCAAAATGATTTTAATTGACTGTAATCTTTTGAATCAATTGGCTCTAGCCTTCCCTCAAATTGATAGATTAAATGCATTAAATCAAGTCAAAATGACTTTACTAAACATTGTATCTGAAGTATTTTCTGAGCCATGATTATACATAACATGAACCAAAACATGTATGATGTATTTAGGATAAGATATTTTTTGAAGTTTTTTTATACCTATTTCTTCTATTTTGGCTTCCAAGTATGTGACCAGCCATTATCAAATCGAGCTCTTAATAGATGGGATTGCTCAGGGTTGGAAGAAAGCTCGTGGCTATTGTATTGGTCTGTGCCAAACTTATTTGTTTGTGCTATGGCGGAAGACCATAACACAAACAATAAACTGAAAATTATAATTATTTTTTTACAACTAAACTAGTTCAGACTTTAATGTTTTTAACCGATTTATTATTCAATCGGGATGAAGTCAGATTTTAATTTAATACTACTTTTTGAGTCAATGTATTTTCACCCACCATCATTTTGATGAAGTAAATACCACTGTTTAGGTTTAAATCAGATTTGTTGATCTGTAACTCATGTTTACCTTCTGACTGCATTCCATTGCTTAAAGTAGCAATCTGTTTGCCTGCAATATCAAAAATAGCTACTTCCACAATTTCTTTAGAGTTTAAGCTATAAGACAAAGTAGCTGAAGAGTTAAATGGATTTGGATATAAGTTGAAACCTAATTGTTCTTTTAACAAATCGTTATTGATGCTTGAGGCCAAACCAACTTGCACTTCATCTAGGTAGAAATTATTTCCACCTTCATAAGCCAATTCGATTCTAAATTTAACATTGTTTAATGCAGCACCAGTTGGTAATAAAGCGCCATCTAATTTTACTTCTTTCCATTTGCTTTGATCAGCAGGCACGAAATAACTTGTGTATGGAATAGGAGAAGTAGCTGTTGTTCCATTGGTAGCTGTAAATAAAGCTGCACCAGAAACTACCTTTTTAGATGTCCAAGATTTACCACAGTCAGTAGAGTAAGAAACTCTTAATACATCGGGAGATGCAGTAATTGATAATGGAGTATATGTTCCCTGTGCAAAAGCATATTTAAACTTGAAATATGGAGCAGCTGCACCTGACAAGTTGAATGAAGGCGAAATAAAATAGAAACTTGTCTGAATAGCATTTGGATTCACTGGCAGCATCATGCTATAATTTCCTGAGTAGGGCACAGGTGTTCTCACCCAAGTTAATCTAGTTGATGCATTTTCATTTTCAAAATACCAACCATTAGCTTGATAATCGTTTAAATAATCCCAATCAGCACTGTATGCATTTTTTGGCAAAGTAGCAGTTGCTGGTAATATGGTTATATAATTTTTGTAAACTGTATCTCTTGTGCCAGCTGGGCCGGTAACTTTCAATTTTACATTATATGTTCCCGGATTGGCATACGTAATTGCTGGTGTTGCTGTGCTAAGCGCTGAGCTTGTTGAAGCTGTATAGGTATTAGGAGTACCACCATCAAAAGTCCATTCTGCTGAGGTCACAGCACCGTTGTATGAAGTCTGGCGAAAAGTAAATGAATTATTAGCACAAGCTGTGGTTGAAGTAGATATATTATTCAAAGTAATACCAAATGATGGAATAGGGGTACAAGGAGTGGCAGCATCTAAAACACCAGTGTTTACTAGGTTATCAGCTGCCCATAATTGGCTTCTGTAATTTTCTAATGAATAGAACATTCTAGCTCTTTGTTCCAAAGTAAACATAACGCTACTGCATGAACCACCAAAATAATCCATAATATTTTCTTGCATGTCGGGCAAATCAGGATTATCTGTTGAACAAGTATTGGCAAATGGACGTGCGCATGAATCACCTCTTCCAGTGTTAACTTGAGTTTTACTGTATGTAAAATAGGTTGGAGGGGTATCAAAAATATTATCACCGTTAATATCGCAGCTATCGCCATCAAATGGATGTGATAAACCTAACCAGTGACCTGCTTCATGAGCACCTGTTCCATCGCTCACAAACTGGCCAGCTACTAGCAAAATACCATCCGTATTGGCAGGACTGTAGCCAAAAGGCAATTGAGCAAATCCACCTACAGCCTTACCACCAGATAGAACTGAAGAAGCAACCCAAATATTTAAGTATCTTTTGGTATCCCAGCAAATTAATTTTTTAATATCATTAGTTGCATTGGATGTTTGCTCTGTTTGGGTGCGGGTAATACCTGTTGAGCAATTACCTTTAGGATCTTTTTTTGCCAATCTAAATTCTATATCACCACAATCAGCTATCAAATGTTGGAAAATTGGTCGTACATTTTTTGCCTTATTACCTTTATAATACTCGTTCATAAGATTAATAGTAGCTTGCACCTGAGCATCAGAAATGTTTTCTCCACCATAATTGTGCATGATGTGAATTACCACAGGGATAATATATTTAGGCTGTGCGCTTTTTTTAAGAATGGTTGATTTTATTTCATCCTTATGTATTTCGCGGTATTGAGCCCAACCTTGTTCAAATTGGTTTCTCTGTTGAATGTATTCATCAGGATTGATGTCTCTCAACGACTGATTATACTGTGTGGTTCCGCATTTCAGTGTTTGTGCACTAGCACCAAAGCAGAACACAATCAAAGCACTTAGAGTAATAATAATATTTTTCATATTTAATTAAATTCAGGTTAGCAAAATAGTAATATTTATGTGTATGTCAATATCAAATTCAAATGGGTTGCATCATATTTTCATCTTTTTTTCTCCCACACCTCCAAATCGGATAATTTGCCTTCATAAATATTTAACCTAATGGCTGTGCAAATTTGATGAAAACCATGATTTCCAGCTGCTCCCGGATTAATGTGCATCAAGTTATTTTTTTTATCACGCATCACTTTCAAAATATGAGAATGTCCACAAATCATGATATCTGGTGTTGATATTTTTAGGATTTTTTTAAAAAGTGGGGAATATTTTTCGGGATACCCGCCAATATGAAGCATACAAACTTGTAGACCTTGGTATGTAAACTCATCGACTTCAGGATAAATCACCCTAACATCCTGTCCATCAATATTTCCGTAAACAGAACGAACGGGTTTAAAGCTCTCTAATTGCTTCACAGTTTCCGCAGTGCCCCAATCACCAGCATGCCAAATTTCCTCACAATCAGCAAAAAATGTAAAAAGACTTGGGTCAATATATCCGTGCGTATCTGATAATATTCCGATTTTTGGCATTTTGATAATGTCTTATAAAGTTGCAACATTGCATATTATTTTCAATCTTCAAATGAGTATTACTTTAATTTTAATAATTTTCACATCAGCATTGAGTATTTTTTCATTTTACAATCCCGATGCATTGTATAAATTTATTTTAAATCCTTACCAAACAAAAAACACTAAGGAATGGTATCGCCTGGTTTCATCAGGGTTTATTCATGCAGATTGGATGCATCTTTTCGTGAATATGTTTGTGCTTTATAGCTTTGGCAATATTGTAGAGTACTATTACCAACAGATTTTTGGCGAGATTGCTATGATCACTTTTTTGATGCTTTACATCTCTTCCATTTTTGCAGCTAATTTGCCCACGTATTACAAATACCAGAATCATTCGGGTTATAATTCTTTAGGGGCTTCAGGTGCTACTTCGGCAATTTTATTTGCTTCCATATTATTTCAACCATTTGCAAAAATATATCTTTACTTCATTCCGATTCCAGGTATATTGGCTGGAGCATTATACTTGTTTTACTCCTATTATATGGACAAAAAGCAAGTAGACAATGTTAATCATGATGCTCATTTTTGGGGAGCAGTATATGGAATTGCATTTACTATCGTTCTCAAACCAAAAGTAGTTTTGATATTTTTAGACCAATTGGGCATTCATTTTTAGAATAAAAAACCTATTCTGATATCATAAGGCCGACCGTAAAAAGTATTATTTACATCATACAAGACATTGTAAAGTACCATCACATATGTTCCACTACCAGATCCATTAGAAGAATATCCGCCACCTAAATATAAATTGTTATTCCAAAAATCTTTGTTTACAAAATCAGCTTTGTATACATCATAGACCGGTGCTGAAAAACTAATACCTTGGTATTCGCCATATCCAAAAATATTTTCAATTAAATTATATTTTACAAATAAACCAGGACCAATTACAGTAGTAGAAAACTTTTTGGTAGATGCATTGAAAGGGTTAGTTGCTGTTATAGATGAATACACAAATAAGGGGTCAACACCCACCGAAAATTTTTCTGTTAATTTATACCCTACGATTGGTTGAAGAAGAAAATAAGAATTATTAGTTGAAAAAGCCAATCCAAAATTACCACCATAGTATAATTTGTCTGCAAATGAAGATTTCTTAGTCCCTTCGTATTGCTCAATTTTCGCTTGCTCATCAGACTGTTGCTCATCAAGCTGTTTCGCTTTTCTTTGGGCATAACAAGGCAAAGAAAAGACGATTATCAATAATAGAAATAAATTTTTCATGAATTGAATTTTATGCAAATAACGCAAAAAATATACTGTTAAGGAATGTGAATTAGATTATGGACAAATTTATTACACAAATTTTGGTTATTAGCCTACACGACTATTACTTTGATGCTCATTTAAATTATACACCATGAGCAAAATTCATAATTTTTCAGCTGGACCGGCCATATTACCTAAGGCCGCTATTGATGCAAGTGTTGAGGCATTGCAAAACTTTGCTGGCACAGGATTATCCTTAATTGAAGTTAGTCACCGCAGTAAAGAATACGAAGCTGTCGTGGATGAAGCATGCCAATTGGTGAAAGATATCCTTGGATTAAATGACGATTATGCAGTAATATTTTTGCAAGGTGGTGCAAGCCTTCAATTTGATATGTTACCTATGAATTTTTTGGGTGAAAACGAAACGGCTGCTTATATAAATTCAGGTGTATGGGCTGGAAGAGCTATTAAAGAAGCAAAAATGTTTGGCAATGTAAATGTATTAGCTTCTAGTGAAGACAAGAATTTCTCTTATTTACCGAAAGACTATACGATTCCATCTGATGCAAAATATTTTCATTGCACAAGCAACAACACTATATATGGAACCGAAATGTTTGATTTTCCTGAAACCAATGGTGTTCCTTTGGTATGCGATATGAGTTCAGATATTTTTAGTCGCCCTTTTGATGCAACTAAATTTGATATGATTTATGCAGGTGCTCAAAAAAATATGGGACCTGCAGGAACAACCTTAGTTATTATTAAAAAATCTTTCTTGGAAAAACGAACCACAAGAAAGATTCCTACTATGCTTGACTATAAAATACATATTGACAATGGAAGTATGTATAACACACCTAGCGTATTTGCGATTTTTGTTTGTATGCATACTTTGCGTTGGATTAAAGGTATGGGACTTGAAGCCATGGAAGTTCGTAATAAAGAAAAGGCAGATTTATTGT
This sequence comes from Bacteroidota bacterium, assembly GCA_010027395.1. GTDB lineage: Bacteria > Bacteroidota > Bacteroidia > UKL13-3 > UKL13-3 > RGVD01. The sequence continues at coordinate 5,915 of RGVD01000006.1, read as the reverse complement.
ATGCTGAAATTGATAGAAACTCGTTGTTTGTAGGAACTGTGGCTACCGAAGATAGAAGTAGAATGAATGTGAACTTTGTGTTAAACGACATATCAATGGAGGATGAGTTTTTAAAACTATGTAAGGAACGAAATTTAAGTGGATTGAAAGGTCATCGCTCTGTAGGTGGATTAAGGGCAAGTCTTTACAACGCTTTGGAACTAGAAAGTGTTCAAGCTTTGGTAGGTACCATGAAAGAATTTGAAGAAAGTAAAAAATAATTTTAAATGATAAATTATGAGTGTTGAATAAATAAAAGTTAAATCATCTAAGCCTTCAACCCTATAATTATTTAATAGAAAAGAAATGACAAAAATATTAGCAAATGACGGCATTGATGCCAACGGAAAATCAATTTTAGAAGTAGCGGGATTTGAGGTGGTAACTCAAAAAGTAGCACAAGAAAATTTGGCTACTGAACTAAAAAACTTTGATGCCATATTGGTGCGTAGTGCAACCAAAGTCCGTAAGGATTTGATAGATGCTTGCCCTAATTTAAAACTGATAGGTAGAGGTGGTGTGGGTATGGACAATATTGATGTGGAATATGCCAAGCACAAGGGAATTAAAGTAGTAAACACACCTGCATCTTCAAGTATTTCGGTGGCAGAATTGGTATTTACTCATATTTTTACGGGTGCTCGTTTTATACAAATTACCAATCGTGTGATGCCAGAAAAAGGCAATACAGAATTTGGCAACTTGAAAAAAATTGCCTCTGAAGGTATTGAATTAAAAGGCAAAACAATGGGTATCTATGGTTTTGGAAGAATAGGACAAGAAGTAGCCAAGATAGCCATTGGATTAGGCATGAAAGTGCTTGCCTTCGATCCATTTGTTAGCACCATTGATTTGAGTCTTGACTTACCCGCATTAGGTCAAAACTCACGTATCAAGGTAAGCATCAATACAGTTAGCGAAGAATCGGTTGTGATGCATAGTGATTTTATAACATTCCATGTACCTTTTAATGAAGGTGATAAAGCAATTGTAGACTCTGCTAAAATGGCTAAGATGAAGCGTGGTGTAGGTTTAATAAATTGCTCTAGAGGTGGAGTAATAAGCGAATCAGATTTATTAGCTGCACTTAACTCTGGTCAAGTAGCATTTGCTGGATTGGATGTATTTGAAAAAGAACCACCAGTTAACATGGATATTCTAGCACACCCACATGTATCGTTAAGCCCACACGTAGGTGGAAGTACCAAGGAAGCCCAAAACAGAATAGGCTTAGAAATGGCCGAAAAAGTAATAGAGTTTTTCAAAAAATAATCTAAGAAACGCAAACCCAAAAAGTTTGCGTTTTTTTATGAATTATTGCATAGCTTTGATAGCGTTTAAACACAAAATCATGGAAAATAATAGAAGAAATTTTTTAAGAATATCTGCCTTATTAGGCCTAGGCTCTTTTGCCACTTCAGGCATTGCTAAAAATTTTATGGAAGATGAACTATCTGCACCTGTAGAAGCAGTGCCGGGTGTTTATGAACTACCAAAACTAGATTATGCATACGATGCATTAGAACCATTTATTGATGCTAAAACAATGGAAATACATTTTAGCAAGCATCACCAGACTTATGTAAATAAACTAAATGAAGCATTGGAAAAAGAGCCTAGTTTAAAGAAAATGCAACTCGACCCAATGCTAAAGTCTATAAAATCTTTGCCAGAAAGCGTGAGAACAGCCATACGCAATCATGGTGGTGGACATTGGAATCATAGTTTTTTTTGGAAAAATTTGAAGAAAGGTACCGCACCATCAGCCATTATGATAGGTGTAATTCAAACCTCTTTTGGTAGCTTAGATAATTTTAAGGCAGAGTTTGAAAAGGCAGGGACAGGACTATTTGGCTCAGGTTGGGTTTGGGTAATTAACAACTCTGGAGCATTAACTATAAGTACCACACCCAATCAAGACAATCCACTAATGGACATTGTAGAAAAACAAGGAAAACCGGTAATTGCCTTGGATGTATGGGAACACGCATACTACCTAAAACACCAAAACAAAAGAACGGATTATGTAAAGAATTTTTGGAATATTCTTAATTGGGAACAAGCTGAAAAAAATATGTTTGGAGGATAAATAAATTAACTTAGCATGAATATTAACGAGACCGCCAAAAATATACATAGCATGAATGTAGAAAAAGGATTTTGGGAAAACCCAAGAAACAAAGGTGAATTGCTAATGCTAGTTGTAAGTGAATTAGCTGAAGCACTTGAGGCGGATCGTAAAAATCGTTATTCATTAAATAACCCTAAAGATTTAGCAGCATTGGCAAATGAGGAAGACTTTAACGATGCTTTTAGCAAACATGTAAAAGACACTTTTGAAGACGAAATTGCCGATGCTGTTATTCGATTATTTGATATGTCTGCTGGTTTAGGTATTGACCTTGAAAGTCATATTGAGGCCAAGCTTCGCTACAATGCAAACAGACCCAAAATGCATGGTAAAAAGTATTGATACCATTAAGACTTGAAAAAATCTATTTCAATGTAAGGCCTTCAAATAACCCATCTCTAACTTTTATCTCTCCTGTAGTACGTTTATTAAAATTGTTCAAATCGGATTGTTTGTAACTCTGCAATGGTAACAAAATTTCCTTATCAAAAATACCAGTAGCTTCAACCAATGCTTGAGCAACATTGTATTGAGGTAACATTTTCCCATCATCAATTTTGATACAAACTCCCATTTGCTCTTGTAAAAGACTCATGCAAAAAACACCTTCAGCTCCCGTTTTACCAATAATTCTAGAACCACAAATCTTCATCATATCACTACAATAACGCTTACTACCAGCCACCATAAATGGATAGGTTGACATCGCCTCTACAATTGTTTTACAAGCTAATTTTCTTTCTTGGGTGTAGAAAGCTGTTGCTGTTAAGTTTTTAAAAGCCAAGGCTTGGTTGTATATCGGAATCGAATAAATAGGTGCTGAACATCCATCCAAAGCTGTCACCATCTTGTCCTTTGGATATTCATACATCTCTTCGACATACTGTAAAATGAGGGTTTGAATAGGGTGGCTAGGATTCAAATAATCATCAATCTCAACATTTAGTAGTTTGCACAAGGCCAACATTCCTGCATGTTTGCCGCTGCAATTGTTATGGATATGATGAGGCTTTTCACTTTTTCGGATAAGTTCATCTGCATCTTTTTTTGATGTAGGATATTGAGAGCCACATTTTAGGTTTTCCTTATCTAAACCAATCTTTTGCAAGATGGAGTTAACCACCCTTAGATGTTCTGGCTCAGCATTATGAGAACCACACATTACTGCAATCTCCTCAAGGGTAAATCCAAACCTTTCAATGCCACCTAGCTCCAACAGAGGCATAACCTGAATTAGTTTCATAGCGCTCCTAGGGTAGCAAATTTGTTGAACATCACCTTCGGAATAAATGACCTTACCTTCCCTATCAACTATGCAAATAACACCACGATGAAAACTCTCAAGCACTTTATTACGATAAACTTCAACTAATATTGGATTCATATGATTGGTTACTAAACAAGGCAAATAAAAGATATTCTGATAATTTAGTTCCAATAAAATTTGATTGGCCCAAGCTAGATACTATCAATAATCAACTAACAACTATGTAATTGCGTAATTTTTAATTAAAATTGCAGCTATATGCCTGTCCAAAGCCCTGTTTTATTTCTGATTTTCAATCGCCCTGACAAGACCAAACAGGTATTTGAGGCTATTAGACAGGCAAAGCCAACAAAATTGTTTGTTGCGGCAGACGGACCAAGGAAAGACAAAGCTGGAGAAAATGAAATCTGCCAACAAACTAGAACGATTATACATTCAATTGATTGGGAATGTGAACTAAAAACTTTGTTTCGCGATGAGAATTTGGGTTGTAAAGTAGCAGTAAGCAGTGCCATTAATTGGTTTTTTGAAAATGTAGAAGAAGGGATCATCTTAGAAGACGATTGCCTCCCAAACCAAAGTTTCTTTCATTTTTGCGATACCTTGTTAAATCACTATCGTGATGATAAAAGGATTATGCATATTGGAGGAAGTAATTTTCAAGATGGACAAATAAGAGGAGATGGTTCATATTATTTTTCATACGTATACCATATATGGGGATGGGCCACTTGGCGCAGGGCATGGGAAAAATATGATATTGAGATGCATGGTTTGGATAAGTTTATTGATAGTGGTTATTTAAAAAGTTTATATCCAGAGCGCAGTCATCAGCAATCCTGGATGCAAGTATTTAATTTAATTAAAAGTAATAAACTAAATACATGGGATTATCAATGGACTTTTGCTTGCTGGGCAAATAATGGTTTAAGTATTATACCTAACTCTAATTTGGTGAGCAATATTGGTTATGATACTAATGCAACCCATACTAGCACAAATGATAACTTATCAGAAAGAAAAAAAGAAATGATTAACAAAATAACTTATCCTACTATTACTCAAAGAGATATTGAAGCAGATAAGTATACAATTGATAAATACTTAATCAAAAACTGGCATTACAAAACGTTGCTTACATTAAAAAACTTATTTATAAAATGAGCCTAAAAAAAACTTTAAAAAGTATCACCGGTGCGGATGCATATATGACTTGGCAGAGAGTAGAATTTGAAAAGCAAAAACTACTTATTGCAAAGGGAATTATTAACAATATGCGATCAAATTACAATAAGGTAATGGATTTTAGTGAAGTTGAATTTTCAGTTTTTTCACAAATTGGCGATGACGGGATAATTCAATATTTGATTAATCAAATTGATATTCCGAATAAATATTTTATTGAGTTTGGTGTTCAAAATTATATTGAATCAACAACTAGATTTTTAATGATGAATGATAATTGGAGTGGTTTAATTTATGATGGTTCAAAAGAATTTATAGACTTCATTCAAAACGATTATTACTATTGGTTATACGACCTAAAAGCTCGTAATTTGTTTATTACTGCCGAAAATATAAATACTGCATTTATAAATGAAAATGTCCCAAAAGAACCAGGAATCTTGCATATTGATATTGATGGTAATGATTATTGGATATGGAAAGCCATCAATAGTATCAATCCTATTATTGTAATTATGGAATACAACAGTGGATTTGGAGATGAACGTTCTATTACAGTGCCCTATAAACCAGATTTTGAAAGGTACAATGCGCATTATTCAGGTGTTTATTTTGGTTCTTCATTAAAAGCACTTTGCAATTTAGCTGATGAAAAAGGATATAGTTTTGTGGGAAGCAATTCATACGGAAACAATGCATACTTTGTTCGAAATGACAAGTTAATAAACTTGAAAAAACTGAGTTGTGAAGAGGGTTACAGATTCAGTAAAGCAAGACAGAATAAAGATGCGAATGGAAAATTTACTTACATTTCTGATTATGACTTACTAAAGACTTTTAATACATTAGAGGTATTTAATACAGAGACCAATCAATTAGAAAAACTTAATCTGAAATAAATGGAAACCAACGAACAAATAAAAATAGAAAATTATTTTAGTAACCGTGAAGTTGATACTTCTTATTATGGTGAATATAAAATTCCAAGGTATTTAAAACATGTTTTACCTTCAAAAAGAAATGCAAAAGTATTGGATATTGGATGCGGTTTTGGGCAATTTTTAGGAGAATTAAAACAGCTTGGTTATACTTCCTTAAAAGGTATTGATATTAATGATGAGGCTATAAATGCTTGCAAAAATAAAGGATTAGATGTAACACAAATTTCAGATATTGTTGAGTTTGCAAAAAACTCAAATACTAAATATGATTTTATATCCATGAGTCATGTTTTAGAGCATATAGAAAAATCAAAAATAATTGACACTCTAATTCACATAAAAAAATACCTTT
>RGVD01000050.1 GCA_010027395.1 Bacteroidota bacterium | reverse complement strand
TTTTCCTTCTTCATCTTCAGCACTTAGGTAAGTAACAGTTTCGTTGATAGAAACTTTACCATTTACCACTTTACGGTAAGGAGTTTCAATGAAACCCATTCCATTGATTTTTGCATGCACACAAAGTGAAGAAATCAAACCAATGTTTGGACCCTCTGGTGTTTCAATTGTACATAAACGACCGTAGTGGGTATAATGTACGTCACGCACCTCAAAACCTGCTCTCTCACGAGAAAGACCGCCTGGCCCAAGAGCCGACATTCTTCTTTTGTGAGTAATCTCTGCCAATGGATTGGTTTGATCCATAAATTGAGATAACTGATTGGTTCCAAAGAATGAATTGATTACAGAAGATAAAGTCTTAGCATTAATCAAATCTGCTGGAGTAAACACCTCGTTGTCGCGGATGTTCATACGCTCACGAATTGTACGTGCCATACGAGCCAAACCAACACCAAACTGGGAATACAATTGCTCGCCAACTGTACGAACACGTCTGTTACTCAAGTGATCAATATCATCCACGTCTGCACGTGAATTAGCTAATTCAATTAGATATTTTATAATTGAAACAATATCATCTTTGCTAAGAACGCGAACGTCCATGCCTTCAGATTTGTTCAATTTTCTGTTAATACGGTATCTACCAACTTCTCCTAAATCGTAACGTTTGTCAGAGAAGAATAATTTTTCGATTACACCTTTTGCGGTTTCTTCATCAGGTGGATCTGCATTCCTCAACTGACGATAGATATGTTCATGTGCTTCTTTTGCACTGTTTGATGTATCCTTTTGTAATGTATTTAAGATGGTAGCAAATTCACTATGATTTGATTCGTTCTTGTGAAGGATAATGGCTTTCACTTCAGCTTCAAGAATCATATCAACATGCTCATCTTCCAAGGTAGTATCACGCTCGATAATAACTTCGTTACGCTCGATAGAAACAACCTCTCCAGTATCCTCATCAACGAAATCTTCAATCCAAGTGCGAAGCACCCTAGCTGCTAATTTACGTCCAAGAACTTTTTTCAAACCTGCTTTGCTAACTTTAACCTCTTCAGCCAAATCAAATAAGTTTAAAATGTCTTTATCTGATTCGAAACCGATAGCACGAAGCAATGTAGTTACTGGAAACTTCTTTTTACGATCGATGTAAGCATACATTACGTTGTTTACATCTGTGGCAAACTCTATCCAGCTGCCTTTGAAAGGAATAACACGTGCTGAATATAATTTGGTGCCATTGGTGTGGTAAGACTGACCAAAGAAAACACCAGGAGAACGATGTAATTGAGATACAATAACACGTTCAGCACCATTGATACAGAAAGTACCACTTGGTGTCATGTAGGGTATTGTACCTAGATACACATCCTGAACGATGGTTTGGAAATCCTCATGTTCAGGGTCGTTACAACTAAGTTTTAATTTGGCTTTTAATGGAATTGAATAAGTTAATCCACGTTCGATGCACTCTTCGATCGAGTAGCGTGGCGGATCAACGAAGTAATCAAGAAACTCTAGAGTAAAAATATTTCTTGTATCACTGATTGGAAAGTTTTCCATAAACACCTTGTAAAGACCTTCATTTGAGCGGCTTTCAGAGGTGGTGTCTAATTGGAAAAATTCTTTAAAAGATTGTAATTGAACATCCAAAAAATCAGGATAATCAATTACTTGTTTTACTGAAGCAAAGGAAATCCTTCCTTCGGGAGTTATATTTTTATTGGCCAATGTAATATTTTTTTTAAAAGTGAATTGGAGTTAATAACTCAATAGGTATAAACAGCAAATTGACCCTCGGCATAGGCCGGGGTCAAATTACGTTTTGTGCTTTGAAAGAATTACTTCAATTCGATTTCAGCACCAGCTTCCTCAAGCTTAGCTTTTAAAGTGTTAGCTTCATCTTTGCTAACGCCTTCTTTAACTGGCTTAGGTGCACCGTCTACAAGTTCTTTAGCTTCTTTTAATCCAAGACCAGTTAAGTCTTTAACTAATTTCACTACATTTAATTTTGCAGCACCTGCATTTTTAAGAATTACATCAAAAGATGTTTGTTCTTCAGCAGCAGGAGCAGCTGCACCAGCAGGAGCAGCAGCAACAGCTACAGCTGCAGCAGCAGGCTCTATACCGTACTCGTCTTTTAAAATTTGAGCTAACTCATTTACTTCTTTTACTGATAAGTTTACCAACTGCTCAGCAAACGCTTTTAAATCTGCCATTTGTAATTTAAATTTAAATTGTTATTAATTATTGATTTGTTTTTATTTTTATTATTCAGGTTTTTCAGAAAGTGTTTTAACAATACCTGCCAATTTGTTACCGCCTGATTGTAATGCGCTAATAACATTTTGAGCTGGAGATTGTAACAACCCAATGATTTCACCAATAAGCTCATTTTTAGTTTTAAGTGCTATCAATGCGTCTAATTGGTCATCGCCTATAAATGCATCAGTATCGATTAAAGCACCTTTTAAATATGGCTTAGGATCACCTTTGGTACCTTTACGGAAATCTTTGATAGCTTTTGCTGGAGCTTTCATATCAACACTAAACATTAGAGCTGTATTTCCAACAAGGGTATCTGCTAAGTTTCCGAAATTACGACCACTTTTTTCCATTGCTTTTTCAATCAAGGTGTTTTTTGCCATTTGCAATTCAATACCTTCCTTAAAAAGTAAACGTCTTAAGTCGCTTGTTCTTTTTGCATTCAAACTTGCTATATCAGTAATATAAACATTTTGATATTCAGCAAATTTTTCAGTCAACTGATTTATAACTTGTGATTTTTGATCTTTATTCATAACGCCCCTTTATATTAAATACCCGGAATAGATTTAGTATCAACTTTAATTCCAGGACTCATGGTGCTAGAAATATTAACACCTCTGAAATAAGTACCTTTAGCTGAAGATGGTTTTAATTTAGCAATCGATTGGATTAATTCAACTGCATTCTCCATCAATTTCTCAGGAGCAAATGAAGTTTTTCCAATTGATGTATGGATAGCTCCTTCTTTGTCAACTTTGAAATCAATTTTACCAGCTTTTACTTCTTTAATGGTTTTAGCAACATCAGTAGTAACAGTGCCAGATTTAGGGTTTGGCATTAAGTTACGAGGTCCTAATACTCTACCTAATTTACCTAATTTCGCCATAACTGCAGGCATAGTGATGATGATATCTACATCTACCCAACCGCCTTCAATTTTTGTAATATATTCATCTAATCCAACAAAGTCAGCTCCTGCTTCTTTTGCTTCTGCTTCTTTATCTGCTGGAACCAATGCCAATACACGAACAGTTTTACCTGTACCGTGAGGTAATGAAACCACACCACGAACCATTTGATTAGCTTTCTTAGGGTCAACGCCTAAACGTACATCGATATCCACTGATGATTCAAACTTAGTGTATGAAATTTCATTAACTAATTTTGAAGCCTCGGTAAGCGAATAAGATTTAGTTTGGTCAACTTTCTTTAAAGCCTCTTTTCTTTTTTTACTTATGCGTGCCATTTTTAATTATTTTTTTCTTTTGACTAATTAAAAGGATTTTCGCCTTTTACCTCTAAACCCATGCTACGAGCAGAACCTGCTACCATTTTCATGGCTGATTCAACTTTAAAGCAATTCATATCTTGCATTTTATCAGAAGCAATTGCTCTAACTTGATCCCAGGTTACCGAACCAACTTTTTTACGATTTGATTCTGCTGATCCTTTAGCCGCTTTTGAAGCTTCTAACAATTGGGATGCAACTGGAGGAGTTTTAATTACAAAATCGAATGATTTATCGCTATATACAGATATAACCACTGGTAATATTTTACCTGCTTTATCTTGAGTACGAGCATTGAACTGCTTGCAAAACTCCATGATGTTAACACCTTTGGAACCCAAAGCAGGTCCAATTGGAGGTGCAGGATTGGCAGCGCCACCCTTAACTTGTAATTTAATAAAACCGGTTAATTCTTTAGCCATAATCTATAATTTATTAGTATCGTAATTTAATTCACCATTACTTTTAATTTTTTCTTCTCTTCACTAACCTCCTCAATTATTCCACTGAATCCGCTAAATGGTCCGTCATTTACTTTCACGCTCTCTCCTACTATGAATGGCTCAAGAATTGTTTCACCATTTTCAGAAATTTGATCAACATTACCTAATATACGGGCTACCTCATTTGCTCTCAAAGGAACTGGGGTAGATTTGCCACCTAGGAAGCCTACAACACCATTTACAGAGTCTATAATATGTCCAACTTCTCCTACTATTTCGGCCTGGATCAAAATATAACCAGGTAAATAGGCTTTCTCCTTTATTAACTTCTTACCATTTTTTACAGTATAAACTTTTTCGGTAGGAATAATCAAGTTCTACCTCCATTTGAGCTTTAATCTTTTTCTCTTGGCCAGTTATTACCCTGGCCACATACCATTTAAATTGTTCTTCCAACATTGTAAATATTTACACCCCTTAAATTATCCTTGGAAAATTTGGTAAAAAAATCCAAGTGCACTACTACTAACTATATCAATAACATATATAACAAGAGCGATAAGCAAAGAAGCTATCATAACAATAAGCGTGCTTTCTTGTAGCTCTTCCCATGTAGGCCAAGTTACTTTATTTACCAATTCATCGGTAGATAGTTTTATGTATTCTCTGATTTTATTCATGAGATTGTCTTTTGTTGTTAACTTGCACGGGCACAAGGATTCGAACCCTGATCAGCGGTTTTGGAGACCGACATTCTACCATTGAACTATGCCCGTATATTGACAATAAATGTTGGCTAACATGTCGTTAGCCAACATCTAAAGTCTTAATATACAGTATTAATCTAAAATTTCAGTTACCTGACCCGCACCAATTGTACGACCACCTTCACGGATTGCAAAACGTAAGTTTTTCTCCATTGCGATAGGGGCGATTAATTGAACAGTTACAGTTACGTTATCACCTGGCATGATCATTTCCATACCATCTGGCAACATTACCTCTCCAGTTACGTCAGTTGTACGTAAGTAAAACTGTGGACGGTATTTGTTGAAGAAAGGAGTATGACGTCCACCTTCGTCTTTTGATAATACGTAAACTTCAGCTTTGAATTTAGTGTGTGGAGTTACTGAACCTGGTTTGCAAATAACCATACCTCTACGGATTTGGTTTTTGTCGATACCACGTAATAATAAACCTACGTTATCACCTGCTTCACCTCTGTCTAATATTTTACGGAACATTTCAACACCAGTTACAACTGATTGTAATTTCTCAGCACCTAAACCAATGATATCAACTGTTTCGTTTGAGTTGATGATACCACGCTCGATACGACCAGTAGCAACAGTACCACGACCTGTGATAGAGAATACGTCTTCAACTGGCATTAAGAAAGGAAGTTCAGTTAAACGTGGAGGAACTGGGATGTATGCATCAACTGCAGCCATCAATTCCATGATTTTTTCAACCCATTTAGCATCACCATTCAAACCACCCAAAGCAGAACCTTGAATAATTGGAATTTCATCACCAGGGAAATCATATTTGCTTAACAAATCGCGGATTTCCATCTCAACGATCTCTAATAATTCAGCATCGTCAACCATATCCACTTTGTTCATGAATACAACGATACGAGGTACACCAACCTGACGAGCTAATAAGATATGCTCGCGAGTTTGAGGCATTGGTCCATCTGTAGAAGCAACCACTAGGATAGCTCCGTCCATTTGGGCAGCACCAGTTACCATGTTTTTAACATAATCCGCGTGACCTGGACAGTCAACGTGGGCGTAGTGACGATTTGCCGTAGAATATTCTACGTGCGCTGTGTTGATCGTAATACCGCGTTCTTTTTCTTCAGGAGCTGAATCGATTGAATCGAATGAGCGAGCTTCTGATAAACCTGCATCAGCTAATACTTTAGTAATTGCTGCTGTTAAGGTTGTTTTCCCGTGATCTACGTGACCGATAGTACCAATGTTTACGTGAGGTTTACTGCGGTCAAATTTTTCTTTAGCCATAGTTATATTTGTTTATTTAGTTTTTCTTTTTTTTCTTTTTTGAGCTGTTGAAGAGAATTGAACTCTCGACCTCTTCCTTACCAAGGAAGTGCTCTACCCCTGAGCTACAACAGCTTAATTATCTTTCAACTGTTATTAGTTATTTCGTTAATCGTTATCCGAATAACTAATAACGTAACAACTATGCTCTACATGAGCGAGAGACGAGGCTCGAACCCGCGACCTACAGCTTGGAAGGCTGTCGCTCTACCAACTGAGCTACTCTCGCATAAACTAACTGAAAGTTAATCGAAACAAGTTCAATTAACTTTTAAAAGTATATCTTGGTGGGGAGAGAAGGATTCGAACCTTCGTAGCTCTCGCAGCAGATTTACAGTCTGCCCCATTTGACCGCTCTGGTATCTCCCCAACTGTAATTACATGGTGGTAATTACTGGAGCCACTTGCCGGAATCGAACCAGCGACCTACTGATTACAAATCAGTTGCTCTACCAGCTGAGCTAAAGTGGCATTTATCAATAAATTTTGTATTTTAAGCCGTTACAAATGGTAATGAACCAATTTTTCGATATCACTCGAAAATGGCATAAAATCAAGGTATTTCCTACAAAGAACACGATTTACAAGTCTATCTTTCTCACAAAAAGGACTGCAAATGTAGTATTTCATAGGATGAATACAAATTTGGAAGCAAAAAAAATCAAAAAACTTTTAAAAAACTTTTTTGATGTGTGTAACAGCGGTACAAAGGTGCAGTTAGGTTTTGTAAAATGCAAGTGTCTCTTTAAGTTTTCTTCACCGAAATCAAGATTTGAAAAATTTTTAATTAATAATCAATATCTTATCAGCTTTGATTATTAAAACAATTGTTATTCAAAAGTGCCAATAACAAATTGATGGTGCACTTTTATTTAATAAGTATTTGGATCTGCAAACCTTCTATCATGGAGGTATTCCATATCTGTTAAGGTTTTTAAAAATGCTATAAGTTCGACCTTTTCAAATTCATCGAACTTCATTTTAGTGCAAGATTGTGATGCTGCATAATGATTCATTACTTCCTTCAAATTTCTATACCTCCCATCATGCATATACGGGTAGGTCATCTCCACATTTCGCAAACTTGGTGTTTTAAACTTAAAATAATCTTCTTTAAAAGAAGTTATGGCCATTCTACCTTTATCATTTAAATTAGAATCTGGTTTCAATCCAATATTATGGTATTGATTGTCTGTAAATAAGGGCGGGGTGTGGCAACTTGCACAATTGCTTGCAAACAGATTCAAACCTTTTTGTTCAATGATACTCAATGTATCTGCCCCGGCTATAAATTTATCATACCTTGAGTTACTAGAAATCATCAATGATAAGAATTGAGAAAGCGATTTCATCAACATCTCTGTGGTGATTATTGAGTCTTTAAAAGCTTTATAAAACATCAATCTGTAGGTTGAATCGGCTTGCAACTTTTTCAATACATTGGGTAAGTTTTCTCCCATTTCAGTAGGACTTGTAATCGGAGAAATAGGCTGCAAATCCAAGTGATTAATTCCTCCGTCAACCATAAAAGCATCTTTCCAAATTAAGTTCTGAAGGGCAGGCACATTTCTTATGCCTATCTTCCCTCCTATTCCATGACTTAGAGGATGGTCAATATGCGCAAATGCAGCAAACTGCTGGTGACAAGTAGCACAACTCGTAAAATAATCCACAGATAAAATAGGATCATAAAACAATTTGCGCCCTAAGGTAAATCCCTCTACACTTGGTTTGTTTTTTGTCAAATCATAAATAGGTTTTGGAAATCCTTTTGGATTTTTAAAGATTACATCCTTACTGGTAATTTTGAAATATGGATTTTCCTCCAACATGAATGCTGAAAGTGTAACAAATAATAAAATAAAGAATATGCTAAGTAACTTTGGCTTCACTTTAAATTCAGTTTCACATTAATACTTAATTACACCAAAAATGTCGGCATAATTATCAGCCATCATGGTTGCATTGTTAAAATCAGTTACTGATGAAAACTCAGTAAAATCAATATTTTTAGGTGTTTTTAAAACTTCTGAAATATCAACTGATAAGGACAACAAATCTGCATCATCTTCTACAACTTGAATTGTTTTTTCTGGCAAATCTAATCTTACTTGCCTTATGCAATTATTGGGTTGTTTAAATCCACCAATATGATATTCGAAAATATTGGATGGTGATTTTGAATAAGGTGATTTTCCCTCAAGCTTCAAGAAAATATAACCCGTATTCCATGCCCAAAACATACCATTAACTGGATCTAAAGCTCCCTTCTGCAAACCACTGCAATTGTGTAAACTATCAACCCCTATCGTAAATGAAATAGATGAATAATTGCCTTTTTCACGAATTACAATTTGCTGTGATTTTTTATCTTCAACATCAATCAAATAATATTCATTTGAAGCATATTCAGTTCCATCTTTTCTCCTCAACTTTATATTGCTGATATAATACCTAAACTTACCAATACTATAGCTTTGATTAAATTCATTTTTATACATCAGTGAATCTAAAATCAATTTATCCTTTCCGACAAAATGGTTAAATTCAATCACGAGTGAAGGACGGTTCTTGGGCTCAGAGAACCTAAATGAAAACAAAAAAAATAAGCCTATTATAAATAGGCTGTATTTTAATATTGGTCTTTGTGATTTCATTACTCCAAAACTATTGAAAATATTACATATACCAACAATTTACCAGACTATAATTGAGTTATTTAGTTTTAAGAAACTTATGAACTACTTTTTGATTATCCGTTTCAAGATACAAGAAATATAGTCCATCTTGATAGTTTGACAAATCAAATGAATAAGCTATGCTGGGTTGAACAAAATCACGTTTTTCAATTATACTTCCTTTGCTATCATAGATACTCGCTTTAACATTGTTTATGCTATTTTCATCCATGTAAATATGTAAATAATCATTACTCGGATTTGGCAATACTCTGTATTGGATTTTATTCAAAATATTATCTAATCCTGTATTCGTTCCATTATAAACAGTGGTTGACTCTGAAATAGTAACATGCCCAGAACCAGGGCCTGTACTACCTATTTGAACTTTACCATAATAGGTATCACCGATAACAAATGGAAAAACGGGTTTCAAATTGGCGTCAATAGTTACAAAATATGCATAAATACCATTAGGATATTCTGGCGTTTTACAAAAACGGCCATTGTGTTCATCTAAATCTCCTAAACCTTGCACATACTCCCAATCTTGAAGAAAGTTCCCAATAGGATAAGTTGCATTTACTGCAGGCCCTGCTTTTGAAGCGGCATTGCCATTGGGCAAAGTGGTTCTTTCTGTGATGTTTCGTTTACGAAATGAAGACACCATTCTTTTGATAGATCCTGTGCCATCCAAATTAGTATAGGCATAAGCTCCGTATACAGGATAACCATCAAACATATATCCAATGATAGGTGAATGATTTGTACTATCTTTATCATTATACAAACAAGTTGGATTCACATGATGATGGTATTCGCCTCCTTGTTGTGGATGTCCCAGACAATTATCAAAACTAATACCTTCATATACCAACGCATTGCGTTTCCAAACCCCTTCATTGTTATAGGTCATGGCATCCCAGGCATTATCTATGCTCACACCATTACTCCAAATTCCAATATGACCTAAACCCACGTTAGTTAATGTACCCGAATTTGGAGTAGGTTTTCTTGTAATTTTAAATACAAAATTTTGGTTTATCGGAATATTGGGGTTATTTAACCAAGGACCAATGCTGTAGCCAGGAATACAAGAACAACTCACATACACATTATCCGCTGAATATTGTACTTTTTGAACATTTGCTATAATAGTATTGTAGCCTGTTAAACCAGTTGTATTTCTTATCCATGATGATATTTCAGGAGTTACAGGCTGAGCTGATGCAATTTGCAAAGCATAAAATAAAATAGCTATGCTGGTAAAAATTTTCTTCATAATAAGTTTTCTGTTTTTTTAATTAGAATACAATTAACGCAAAAACTTTTGTACTGAAACAAAAAATCTACATATTTTTTTAAATCCCAAATTATTATTGCTTTTTATCTTAATTTGTTAGTAGAATCTAATGGAATGAAAATTATACTTGTATTAGTATTTTTAGGTTTAGGTTTAAATTCCTTAGCATGCATCAAACCTAAAATTATTGCTAGAAATCATCAAAATTTAAGTGAAGAACATAAAATTGAAAAACTCATATTGATAATAAAAAATAGTAATGTGAAATTTATTAGAAATGGGAGTGAATATTCGCCCAAGGAAGCTGCAGAACAACTTTGAATGAAAAAAAGAAAAGCAGGTTCGAAAATTAAAACGGCCAAAGATTTTATTGACCATATTGCAAGTAAATCTTACATAAGTGGAGAACCCTATCAAATGAAATTTAGTAATGGAAGTGATATAGATAAACGTGATATTTTGTATCATAAGCTAAAAAGAATAGAATAGTGATTGTTGGTTTCATTACAAAAAGTCAGAAAATAGCTAAATTTTAGTAATCCAACTAGACATAATAGCAGTAATATCAAAGGTTTTGCGCCAAAACAACCTAATATGGGTGATGGAATACATATTGACGAATTAATATGAACCTAAACCTATCAGTGCATACTTTTGTGAATTATGGTTTAAGACTTGAAATAATAATAATGCCCATGAACTTAAATAATTTCACAATCAAATCACAAGAGGCAGTGCAAGAAGCCGTTCAAATTACTTTGCAAAATGGACAACAATCTATTGAACCTGCCCATCTGCTAAAAGCCCTAATACAAACCGATGAGAATGTAATATCATATTTATTTAAAAAGCTCAATGCCAATCAAAGTAGGATTGAATCGGCAATCGAAGCGATGATAAAAGGTTATCCTAAAGTGTCTGGACAAGGCCAGCTACTATCTAACGATGCTAATCAGGTATTGCTAAAAGCCCAATCGTATTTGAAGGAATTTGAAGATGAATTTGTTTCAGTGGAGCATATTCTATTAGCCATGATTGATGGAAAAAATCAAGTAGCAAACCTTCTTAAAGATGCAGGATTAAGTGAAAAACCACTGAAGATTGCAATTACTGAACTGAGGGGAGGAAATAAAGTTACTTCTCAAAATGCAGAAATGCAATACAATGCTTTAAACAAATATGCCAAAAACTTAAACGATTTGGCACAACAGGGAAAGCTTGACCCTGTGATAGGTAGAGATGAGGAAATTCGAAGAGTACTTCAAATATTATCTCGCAGAACTAAAAATAATCCAGTACTTATTGGAGAACCAGGTGTAGGTAAAACTGCTATTGCTGAAGGATTGGCGCATAGAATTGTAAATGGAGATGTGCCAGAAAACCTAAAAACCAAAAAGATTTTCTCCTTGGATATGGGATCGCTTATCGCGGGAGCCAAATACAAAGGAGAGTTTGAAGAGCGGCTTAAATCTGTGGTAAAAGAAGTGATTTCAGCAGATGGAGAGATTATCTTGTTTATTGACGAAATACATACCCTAGTAGGCGCAGGAGGTGGTGGTGAAGGTGCAATGGATGCAGCAAATATTCTGAAACCAGCATTAGCTCGTGGTGAATTAAGAAGCATTGGAGCAACTACGCTTGCTGAATATCAAAGATACATTGAAAAAGATAAAGCCCTTGAACGCAGATTCCAAAAAGTATATGTGGAAGAACCAGACACAGAAGATGCCATATCTATCCTACGCGGTTTAAAAGAGCGTTATGAAGTGCACCATAAAGTGCGTATCAAGGACGAGGCTATCATTGCTGCCGTAGAGCTATCTCAACGCTATATTTCAGATCGCTTTTTACCCGATAAAGCCATTGATTTAATGGATGAGGCTGCTTCAAAACTGAGATTAGAGATTGATTCAGTTCCAGAAGAATTAGACCAATTGGACAGAAGAATCATGCAGTTAGAAATTGAGCGTGAAGCCATAAAACGCGAAGGGGACGATGGCAAGGTTAAAAACCTTGGCGAAGAAATTGCCAATTTACAAACTGAGAGAAATTCCCTTAAAGCAAAATGGCAAAGTGAAAAAGCGGTTGTTGAGGGGATACAATCGACTAAAAAAGAAATTGAAAACTTAAAACATGAGGCCGAACAAGCTGAGAGAAATGGAGAATTCGCCAAAGTAGCCGAAATTAGATATGGTAAGGTGAAAGAAGCCGAAAAGAGACTTGATGAATATAAAGCCAAACTTGATGAAGCTCAAAACCATTCGCCTATGGTGAAAGAAGAGGTTACTGCAGATGATATAGCGGATGTAGTAGCGAGGTGGACTGGTATTCCTATCACTAGGATGCTACAGAGTGAAAGAGAAAAACTACTAAGTCTCGAAGATGAATTGCACAAGAGAGTGGTAGGTCAAGAGGAAGCTATTTCAGCTATCAGTGATGCCATCCGTAGAAGCAGAGCAGGCCTTAGCGATCCAAAGAAACCAATTGGCTCGTTTATTTTCCTAGGAACAACAGGAGTTGGAAAAACAGAATTAGCAAAAGCATTAGCAGAATTTTTATTCAATCAAGAAAGTGCTTTAGTACGTATTGATATGAGTGAATACCAAGAAAAGCATACTGTAAGCAGGTTAATTGGAGCGCCTCCAGGATATGTTGGATACGAAGAAAGTGGTCAGTTAACTGAAGCAATTCGCAGAAGACCCTATAGTGTTGTATTGTTAGACGAAATTGAAAAAGCTCATCCTGATGTATTCAATATTTTATTGCAGGTATTGGATGATGGCAGACTAACTGATAATAAAGGCCGCACAGCCAATTTCAAAAACACCATTGTTATCATGACTTCCAACATAGGTTCTCATATTATTCAAGAGGGTTTTGATAATATG
>RGVD01000482.1 GCA_010027395.1 Bacteroidota bacterium | reverse complement strand
ATATTAGAAAATTTTTCATACCCACCCTGTATGTGCTCGTATGAAAGGGTCACAAGCATCGTGGGTTCAAGGCATTGAAAGTAATATTTGCTTGGGGTTCTGGATATGAAGGCCGAATAATGTGTAGCGTAGTGGTTTTCAGGTATAAAATTCACTGTGATTTCATTGCCATTTTCATCCACATAAAAAGCGCGGAGTAAACCTGTATACACGAATCCGATTTCTTGTTGTGTAGCGTTGGCATGTATGAAAAAGTGTTTTGGCTGAAGTTTGGTGATTTTCAGACCAGTCTTGAGATATTCAAGCTCTTCACCGGACAATCTTGGGCAAAGCGATTTAACAGAGTTTAAATATTCAACAATGGCCTGGTTCAAGTTAATACATTAAAAAAGGGTTACACCATACAAGTATAACCCTTTTATCTATTTCGTTGCTCCCCTTTTCAACGAAAGATGCAGCTATAATCAGATGATTGAGTATGTGACTATAAGGAAATTAAAGCGTTGAAATTCCTACAATTTTAAAAGAAGGACTTAATTACATCTCTGAAAATCAAAAAGAGATACACAAGTACGCCAACGATAACTTCATTTCGGTACTTTTTAAGGAATTGAACTAGCTTATCCATAAAACATAAAAAAGGTTACACTATAAAAGTATAACCTTTTTATCATTATTGCTCCCCTTTTCAACGAAAGATGCAGCTATAATGCTATGATTGAATATGTTACCATTAGGAAAATTAAGGTTAATCTTATTTAGGCCTGTTCAAAAAATCAATAATTGCACCAAATCCAGCCCCTATTGCTAAACCCATTGCAATATATTTCATTGTATTAGATGAATTATGGGCAAAGGCATAACCCAATGCCAAGCCAATGGCTGAGCCAATAGCTATACCATTACCAGATATTGCTCGATTTTTACTTTTCATCATGTAAAAATATTTAGAGATAATAAAAAAGGTTACACTATAAAAGTATAACCTTTTTTATCATTATTGCTCCCCTT
>RGVD01000481.1 GCA_010027395.1 Bacteroidota bacterium | reverse complement strand
GTCTTAGACAGTTATATTGTCAGAGTAATCAGCTGTTGTCGCTACCCTGTACTCTCCCTCCAGCTCTTACATCGTTCTATTGTTACGACAATTGGCTAACCACGCTCCCCGATACTCTTCCGACAGGTCTTCGATTCTTGTATTGTGCTCACAATCAGCTGACCACGCTCCCGCAGACTCTTCCTGATGGTCTTGTGACATTCTGGTACACGAACAATGCGTTTCCAGACCGTAAACCCGATGAAAACAATTATGAATATGTCGCCCGTGTGAACGCCATCGCGGAGGCAGCGAGTAAAGACCGCATCGTTACACGATGTGCTCTTGTCTTTGAGGAGTTGGCACAGACGGTCTGGCATCCGTCACGGGTGGAGAGGCTGATGTTGGCGGGTGTGGATATGGAAGATATGTAATAAATTATTTTATAACAAAACCTAAAAAATTGATATTTATATATACTATTATAATAGATATATAGATACAATGGAAATAGCAAGAGAACGTATTCAAAACTGGAAGTCAGGTCTGCTGGATCTATCGTGGCTTAGACTCACGGAACTGCCTGAACTTCCTGCTGATCTTACAGAGTTATGGTGTCATAACAATCTGCTGACCAAGCTACCCGAAACTCTTCCTGCAGGTCTTCAGGAGTTGCATTGTTACAAGAATCATCTGACCACGCTACCCGATACTCTTCCTGCCGGTCTTATAGAGTTATATTGTTACCATAATCGGTTGTCGTCACTACCTGATACTCTTCCAGCTGGTATTAGAGACTTATGTTGTGATCATAATCAATTGACTACGCTTCCCGATACTCTTCCTGTATGTCTTAGACAGTTATATTGTTTCCACAATTTGCTGACTAGGCTACCCGATACTCTTCCTGTGGGTCTTACAAAGTTAAATTGTTATGAAAATCGGCTGTTGTCGCTTCCCGAACATCTTCCTGCGGTTCTTACAGAGTTATATTGTTATGAAAATCGGCTGACGAGGCTACCCGATACTCTTCC
>RGVD01000049.1 GCA_010027395.1 Bacteroidota bacterium | reverse complement strand
TATTTATTTAGGTGAATAGCTTTTCTTTACCTAAAAACTTATAATCAATTTGACTAATTTCATTTATCCAATCTAAATAGTTTTCTTTTATAATAAGGGGTATCATAAATATTTCTAGATTAATCAATCTCTCTGTCAATAAAAAGGCCGCATTAAAGGCGGCCTTTTAAAATATTAATTATAAAATTACTTCTTTTTTCCGTTATTATTTCCATTCATGTTATCAACGTCAAAACCACGCTTCTTGGCCATTTCTTCCAATTTAGATTGGAATTTAGACTTAGTAACTGGTTTCTTTTTATTCTCTTGCATTTGTGCATGAAGAGCCTTATCATCAACAAACTGACGAATTAATAATTGTTGACCAATAGTAGCTAGATTTGATAGGAAATAATAATAAGTTAAGCCTGCCGCATAGTTGTTAAAAAAACCTAAGAAAACAATTGGCATGATATAGCTAATCCATTTCATTTGATCATTTACAGTTGTAAGTTGATTATTGAAATAAGTATATACTAAGGTAGAAATAGTCATTAATATGGTAAATAAACTCACGTGATTACCATAGAAAGGAATACTAAAGCCAAAATCTAAAATTGAGTCATAACTTGACAAGTCGGTAGCCCAAAGGAAGCTTTGCTGTCTGAGTTCAAAGGCTGAGGGGAAAAATTGGAACATAGCAAATAAAATAGGCAACTGAAGCAACATAGGAACACAACCACCAAGCGGATTTACACCTGCTTTTCGATAAAGTTTCATATTCTCCTGCTGTATGCGGGTCATGTCGTTGCCATACTTCTCTTTAATCTCATCAATCTCTGGTTTCAAAATTCGCATTTTTGCACCTGACAAATAACTCTTATAAACTAAAGGAAAGAGTATGGTTTTAACGATAATAGTCAACAATAAAATGATCAAACCAAAACTGCTAATAAATTGGTTTAAGAAATAAAAAACATTCACAACTAAATATTTGTTAACCCATCCAAATATGCCCCATCCCATGGTAACAATCTTTTGCAATTCAATATTATATTTTGATAAGGTTTTATAATGGTTTGGTCCAAAATAAAACTGCATATCAAAGCTTTCATTTTCTCCGTGGTTATAGGGTAAAGTTATAGATGCAGATAGCTTTTTTACATACGTTTTAGTTTCGTCCTTTTTGCTCTCAACTACAGCGCTTTCAAAATATTTTGGTGCAATAAGTGTTGAGTTGAAATATTGTTGCTTGAAACAAATCCAACTAATAGGTGTTTTCAAATCTTCTTTTCCCTCACTCGTTTCACTAATTTTTGAGGGTTCATCATCTGCATATCGGTAATATACTGTTGCTACCTTCTCTTCCGCATCATGGGTTTTCTCTTGTTGCAACAATCTGCTATTCCAATTCAAGTCAATATAATTGGTGTTGGGAGCAATCACTTGTTGCATGCCAACTAGATTCAATTTATAATCGACCAACCCTGTTTCATCATTCAAGGAATATCTTTGTTCTATGAATTTATTTTCAGACAACTTTACAAACATTGAGAGACTTTTGCCTGAAGCTGAAACTTGAGGAGTGAAATACAAATCCTTACTTGAAATGGCTTTAGCATCAGCGGTGGCAAAACTGTAGGCAAATTCATTACCTGAACCATCAAACAATACCAATGGAGATTGATCGTAGCGTTTGTACTTTTTCAACTCAACACTGTAAATTCTACCTCCTTTATTGGTAAAAACTATTTTAAGGTTCTCATTTTCTATTGCACTAAACTCCTCTTTACCGTTAACAAAAGAGGCAAATCCTCCAAAAGCAGAGTTCATTGTAGCTGAGTCAATTACTTTCAGTTCTTCTGATTTTGGAACATCTTTGGCCAATGCCAAATCAATGCTATCATTCCGCTGTTTAACCAATGCTATTGAATCACGCTCGCGCTTTAAAGCTTGTACTTCTTGATCAGATGGTTGGTTATAATAAGCAAATCCAATAATAATGGCAAATATCAGCCCGAAGCCGACTAGTGTATTTCTATCCATAATGTATGCGGGCGCAAAAGTAATAGAATTTGTGAAGTGTAAAAGGGGCTTTTTAAAATAAATAAAATTGCGTAGTTTTATTAAAAGCTAAAGGAAAAATCCGATTTTAAGTGAATCTCAGACTGAATAAACGGCAAAAACTACAATCGAAATGACTTTATTATTAATTCTAACAGCAGAAGAATTGTAAGGGTTTTAACAAAAGTAATTTACTTTTAATTAACGAAGAAGAAAGTATTAGTTATCAGAGTAAAGTGTTATCCTGGAAGAAACTAAAGAAATTAGTTTAATAATTTACTTATTGAAACCTCTACAGAATCTGCTTTCAAACTTTGGGTGCTTCGAGCTAAAGTATCTCCGTTTGAAGTATTAATAATAAAAACAGCAGCTGTAACATTTGTATTTATGTTACTTTGAAGTGCTTTTAATTTGATAAAAGCTGTGGCAGGCTTATGGAAATTTTGGTTGATAGTTTTAGAAGCATTTCCAGGAAGACTGCCTTTAAGGGTTACACCATCTTTGTCTGTATACTCCCATTGCGATCTTGAAGCATTTGTAGATACAACTACATAATTAACGTTAACATCACTGCTTGCAGTGGCCTCATCTGCCTTTGAGCATGAAAATATAATAATTGAACTAATAAATAAAGTGCTTAATAAAATCTTTTTCATAAAATAAAAATTATATACAATTATATCAATTTAGAATTAGAATGCAATAATTAATTTTTGGAAATTGATTATACGTTTCTAATTTTCTTGATTAGATTCAATCTTATAGATTTTATCTACACCATCAATATGATACATTTCGAGTGCTGTTATTATGGCAAAACTCCCCCAAAGTAAAACAGCAATCTTATCTTGGTCGCTGTAAGCATTGACAATACCATGCACTAAATAGGTAACTAAACCTAATAAAATCGCTGCAGCAAAAACCTTCACCTTTATGTTTGTGGCGTTATAAATCAATTGAAATCCTGTTTTAAACACAAAAAACAAAATAGCCATCCAAGTTAACATGCCTATCCATCCACTTTCAGCCAATGGATTTAAATATTCGCTATGAGCATGACCTTGGTCGCCAAAATGTGTAGTAATTTCAGTTTCAAAATCAGGGTCTTGGTAGACTGCATATTTAAATGGATAGGTGCCTGGACCAAACCCAAAAATAGGCTTAACTTTAGACATGTTAATGGCAGCTACCCATCTATTTACTCGCTCTAAATTTGATTGATCATTATTTATATTTGAGATAGATTCTAAGTGCTGTTCTATTCCCTCTGCTGAATTTTGTTTGTTAAGGGAGAGTCTATATATTATATCATCTTGATTTATTATTACAACCATTATAATGGCAGCTAACAAAATAATAATTGTATAAAACCTAACTCTAAAAACAAAAAATAAACTAAAAACCATAGAAACAGCTACACTTAGCCAAGCTGCACGCGTAAATGAAAATATTAGGCCTAAAACCAATGTGATTAAAACAGGTATGGAGATTACAAATAAGGTGAAATTAAGTTTGATATTGAAGGCAAAAACAATGAATAGTAAAACAATAGGAATAAAAAATGCAATGGCAGCAGAATATACCCCATGTGCTTCATAAAAAGGTTGCATAATTTCAAAGGAAGCTCTCTGAGAGAAACTGTCTTCACTGTGTTTATAGAGGGTGAAAATAATAACACCTACTAGTGGAATAATATACAACCATAAGTAGCTGCTAATATTCTTAAATTTCTTAAAAAGCACAACTGCCAAAAAGTAAAAAACTACAACATACCAAAATCTAGAAGCGAGGAACTTAAGAGAAACTATTTTTTCGGTGCTTGTAAACGAAGTAATCATTATCCAAGTCAAATTTACCAAAATGGCAATGGCTATTGGATGCTTAAACACCCTATAATCATATGTACCATCAATGATGTATTTAAAAATCACCAAACCACATAGGCAAATGATAAATGGTTCATCAGGCAGTGTAAGCCCCATCCCTCCTATCACATCTAAAACAGTTACTGAGAGTGGAACAAGAAAAACAATAAAAAGAATAAGAATGTCTATTCGTAATATTCCTAAGAGTAAAATTACAAAAATAAGAGGGAGTATTCCAATCCAAAAGAAACCAAATGCAACAGCAATAGAATTTACGATAAGAAATATCGCACTAATGATATAAAACCAACGAAGCGTTATCGATGACTTAATATGATTAATCAAGGTAATTGGCTTTTTGATTTTGGTATTTTTCTACTATTAACAAAACAATACAGCCCAAAACAAATGCTCCAATAGTTGAAACAAGCACAATAAGCCACCTGACTGGATAAGCCTTTTTATCAGCTGGCACTGCATGACTAATTACAAACACATTACTCATCACTGAGTTTACATCAACTCGAGCACATTCAAGCTTTTTGCTTAATTCAGTTAAACTTTCTGTTTCGTATTGTAGCTGAGATTTTAAACCGAATGCCTCAGCACCATATAATGCTAGAGCATCTTGCTGTTTTTTAATATATGCTCCATCAGCACCTTTAGAAGCGAGCACTGTAACAGCTTCAGATTGATCCTCATAGCTATACACTCCTTTAGCACCAATTTCTTTCATTCTACCTTCAATCGCAGCAATTTTATCTTCTTTGTTTTTGTATTGTTGTTCTGTAATAAATAAGGCTTGCATGGCAACTTTTCTCTGCACCTCAGCTTTCACAGAATCCGCTGTTTCGATAATTCCATTGGCTATTTCTGATGCTTTAATTGGATCCTCATCTAAAACACTTACCTCAATAGAAGCATATGGGGTCTTTTTAATTGAAATGTACTCATCATATAACTTTCCGATTTTATATTTTTTCTCTTTGTCATTTTGGTCAATATAATACCTATCTAATAAGTTATACCTGCTAATTACCTTTGACTTTAAATATTCAGATTCTAAAATTTGGACAAATTGCTGCGCAGAAACTTGTTCACCAAATTCAAAAGGATCTTTTCCTTTTACCCTGCTATCAGACAAAATGGCTGCTGAGATGGAATAATTACTAGTTGGGTAGAAAACTGCTTTTGATAAAAAGCGAGGTTTTATAACAAAAGGACTTGAAAATACAATTGATAAAACAGCTGCCAAAGCAGATACATAAATTAGCGGACGCTTCCAACGGCTGATAAATTTCACAACATCGACCAATTCGAAGTAATACGACTTTTTCTTTTTACTCATAATCACAAATTACTTTTGCCAAAAATATAAAAAAATGAGAAACCTTAGGTGTTTAGTTTATTTTTAAACAATTCTAACGACATTTTAAGGTTAAATATTTTGAATGTAAACAACAATAGTGTAGCCAATGATAATGAGATAACTAGTGCTAAAACCCAATTAAAAATATAGTACTTCAATAGCAATGAAATAATTAAAATGCTGATGGTATATAACAAAATCCTTACAAACAAATTCCTATTGAATTGCAATTCATTTAATTTATAGGCAAAAAATGTATTACTAATTGCGATAAATCCTTGCGTAATAAGGGCCGCACAAGCAGCACCCAAAGATTTATATATCGGTATTAAAATCAAATTTAAAAATACATTCATAATTAGGGCAATAAATGCCAATTTGTTCAACAAACTCAGACTTCCATTTGCTGTTAACAATGTGCCAAAAACATACATAAAGCTAAATGAAATAAAACTCAACATGGTGATGGCAAATACATTGACTGACAAATCTGTACTATGGTGGTATAGCAAATTCATCACCTCTACCCTAAATACCAAGCAAATACAACAAATAATTAATGATGGAACAATCATAAGTCCTAAACACAAATCAATGAGATTACTTACATTTTCTTTTTGTTGAAGCAATCGTGAAAATAATGGCAACAGAATAACCGCTATCAAAGCAATCATCATGTTACCTGCATCTAAGAGCCTATAACCTTGCGAATAAATACCATTTTGATAATCACCATCGGGTAACAATTGCCTCAAAAGAATACTATCAATACGGGTATAAGCCATCATGATAAAAGCCAATAATGCATAAGGATAAGTTGACTTGAAAATCTGAATGAGAATCTCTCTGTCAAACACAAAAGATATTTTTTTAATTTTAGATTTTACAATCAAAAAGGAACAAAGCGCAGCGATAGTGTATGAAAATGTTTGAGCATAAATATAAGATTCAAGTGTTAATGGAAACACTTTGCCCCAAATCATAGCTGAACAAAACACAATCATCAATACCCTATCAATTATAGAAAGTACCGAATCTATTTTGAAAAAATGCAAGCCACTCACATTGCTTCTAAAATACATATTGAAGAATGACATTACCTGAGTAAAAGCTATAACCGCCAAGAAATAAAGTCTTGGACCCTCATAGTTTAAAAACAAGGCAGCCGATATGGTGATTAAAAGATATGAAAGTGAATAGAGTATTTTGAGACTAAAAGTAGCAGCAAAAAACTGTGGTGCTTTGTCTGGGTGTTTAGCTATTTGTGATGAAGTATAGTTATTAATACCAAACTCTAGAATTACCGATAAAATGAGAGTAAAAGCTACAAGATTGTAATACATCCCGTAGGTTTCTGGCCCAAGAATGTTTTGAACTGTTCTATCAATACCAAGTACCCAAAAGGGTTTGATAAGTAAGTTTAAGGCCATCATAACCCCCACATTTGATATAAAAGCTCTGCGCATCTTATTAAATCTGCCTTTTTTTGAGGCGAAAATAATTATTATTGCCAAACAATATTGGCACCATCATTAAAAATAGCTGTAAACACCCGATTTCTGCTTAAAAACAAGCTAGAAGGCTTTGGTCATTTTACCAATGAAACCCTAAAAAGGATAACACAGCGGCACCCTGAAGTTCAATTCTGTTTTCTTTTTGATAGGCCTTATGATGTATCCTACATTTACGGACCAAATGTAAAAGCGGTTGTTTTGCATCCACAAGCGCGTCACCCATTGCTTTGGTATCTTTGGTTTGAAGTATCCACTGCCATTTGGTTAAAGATTAATAAACCTGATTTATACTTATGTATGGACGGCTATGCTTGCTTGAACACTTCAGTAAAACAAGTAACGGTAATGCATGACCTAGCTTTCGAGCATTTTGATAACAGCATCAAATCCTACCAATTGAGGTATATGCGCAAATACAGTCCTCTGTTTGCTCATAAAGTTAATCGAATTGCCACTGTTTCTGAATATTCAAAAGCCGATATTGTTGAAAAATACAAAATCAAAGCCGACAAAATAGATGTAGTGTACAATGGTGCCAATAATTTATACAAAGTATTAGAAGATTCTGAAAAGGAAAAAATAAAACAAACCTACACCCAAGGTAAGGACTATTTTGTCTATGTGGGTTCAATTCATCCTCGCAAAAATGTAAAGCGATTGCTTGAGGCCTTTGATGAATATAAAACCCAATCAGGAAGCGATAAGAAACTACTTCTAGTTGGCAGAATGGCATGGCAAACCAGTGATGTGAACGATACTGTTCAAGCTATGAAACACAAGGTTGATGTGGTATTTACTGGTTATGTTTCTGATGAAGAATTAGCCAAATGTGTGGGAGCTGCCTTTGCCCTTTGTTATGTTTCTTTATTTGAAGGTTTTGGTATACCTATTGTTGAGGCCATGAAATCCGGAGTGCCTGTTATTTGTAGCAATATTAGCTCCATGCTTGAAGTGGGGTTGAATGCATCTATTCAAGTTAATCCTTATGAAACAAAAGAGATAACAAATGCCATGCTATTTTTAGAAAAAGAAAATGATGTAAGAACTTCTCTTATTCAAAAAGGCCTTCAACGTCAACTTGATTTCACGTGGGATAAAACAGCGCAAAAGTTATGGGATTGCTGCATGAAGGTGATTGGTTAATGGTTTTCAATTCACGCTTCTCAGTTTAACAGTTCAGGGATTTGCAATTCTCAGATACCAGTTTTGGGTTCAAAGTCTTTGTCAATTTGAGCGGAGTAATAAAAAAAAGACAGCCTCTTCCCTATGCTAATTCATCATTATTTAAAACATGGTTATGGTTATTGAACACCTTCGGGGTTCTGTTTTGCTTTTCACACATTTTACCGCAGGTCTCACCATTGGCTATTATCATTTTACCCCTCTGGGCTAGGCTTAATTTAAGGTTTCGAACAGGTATGATTGCAAATCCAAACTAGCGGAAAGATATGTTATTGGCGCTAATTGTAGAAGTAAGTTGTTGCTGACGCTGCGCTAAAATACCAGGCATAAGCAAGTGGCAAGGCATGCAAATCATGATAAGTAATTTGATAATTTTGAAAATTAATATAATAATTACTTATTTAAAAAATAGCATGAAACTAAGGTTCGCCAATCTTGCCAATTTAGAATGCTTGTTGAACTTTTTATTCGACAATAAGTGTAAACTTTTTTCAGGAGGAGACAGTCTGTCTATTTTTCGACTCCGCTCAAAATGACAGACTCCCATCGACATGACAGACTTTGTTCCAAATGACAGACTCCGCTTAAAATGAAAGGCAATGAAAAGGCTGCCCGAATATTGGGCAGCCTTTTTTATTTCATTTCATCTAGTTTCTTTTGAAGGCCAAACATCTCATCTCTTAAACGAGCAGCCTCCATAAAATCAAGTTCTTTGGCTGCTTTTTGCATGCGTTTCTGGGTTTCATCAAGCATTTTTTGTAGCTTGGGTTTACTCAAATACTCTACAACAGGATCTGCGGCAATGCTAAATTCTTCTGGCTCCACATAAGCTCTTCCTATTGGCTCTCCATCAAATGTTTTGGCATCAGCTATGCTCGTTTGTTTTATAATCTCTTCCTTACTTCTTCTAATGGTGGTTGGGGTTATACCATGCTTGGTATTGTAGGCAATTTGAATATCGCGTCTTCTATAGGTTTCATTAATGGTGCGTTGCATGCTATCTGTCATCACATCTGCATACATAATTACCTTGCCCCTATCATTTCTGGCTGCACGACCAATGGTTTGAGTAAGCGATTTGTCATTCCTCAAAAAGCCTTCTTTATCTGCATCCATAATGGCTACCAAACTTACTTCTGGTAAATCCAAACCTTCTCTTAATAAGTTTACACCTATAAGTACATCGAACACACCCAAGCGAAGGTTTCTTAAAATCTCTACGCGATCAAGTGTTTTTACCTCACTGTGGATATAACTACATTTAATATTCAAGCGAGTCATATACTTGCTTAACTCCTCCGCCATACGCTTGGTTAAGGTGGTCACAAGTATCCTATCACCCATTTTAATTCGTTCATCTATTTCATCCAACAAGTCATCCACTTGATTTAAACAAGGGCGCACCTCGATGGTTGGATCTAATAAGCCAGTTGGACGAATGATTTGTTCCACCAAAATACCGCCCGCTTGCTGGATCTCATAATCTGCAGGTGTGGCACTTACATAAATGGTTTGAGGTATCATGCCTTCAAATTCAGAAAAGGTCAATGGCCTATTGTCCATGGCTGAAGGAAGTCTAAACCCATATTCAACTAAGTTCTGCTTTCTACTTCTATCTCCACCATACATGGCACGCACCTGAGACATAGACACATGGCTTTCATCCACCATCAACAAAAAGTCGTTCGGAAAATAATCAATAATACAAAAAGGTCTATCCCCGGCATTTCTCTTGTCCATATAGCGGCTGTAATTTTCAATACCACTGCAATAGCCCAACTCACGCATCATTTCAAGGTCGAAGTTGGTTCTTTCTTCTAAACGTTTTGCTTCTAAAAATTTGCCTACACCTTTAAAATATTCAATTTGTGCCACCAAATCATCTTGAATTTGAATCATGGCTTCTCTTAATTGATCCTTTGGTGTCACATATAAGTTAGCAGGGAAAATAGCAATGTCTTTTGCTGACTCTTGTTTCTTTCCGCTCACTGGGTCAATAATATCAATGCTTTCAACCTCATCACCAAAAAACTGAATGCGAAATGCAAAATCTGCATAAGCTGGAAAAACATCCACCAAATCACCTTTTACACGAAAGTTACCTCTATTAAACTCAGCCGTGGTGCGGCTATACAATGAATCAACCAAAGAAAACAAAAAAGTATTTCGACCAATTTTCTGACCTGCATGTATTCTAATGGTACTCTTCTCATAATCCTTAGGATTTCCTGCACCATAAATACAACTTACCGATGCTACCACAATAATATCCCTCCTACCACTCATAAGAGTTGAAGTTGTTGCCAACCTCATTTTCTCTATTTCTTCATTGATGGCAAGGTCTTTTTCGATATAGGTATTACTCGAAGGAATGAAGGCTTCTGGTTGGTAATAGTCGTAATAACTTACAAAGTATTCAACTTTATTGTTCGGAAAAAACTGTTTAAACTCACTGTATAATTGGGCTACAAGGGTTTTATTATGACTTAATATCAAGGTAGGTCGTTGCACCTGTTGTATGACATTGGCCATGGTAAAGGTTTTGCCACTACCCGTAACCCCCAATAGCACTTGTGATTTATCACCATGCTCCAAGCCCTTTACCAATGCTTTGATAGCACCTGGTTGGTCACCGGTTGGAACATAATCTGAAATGATTTGAAATTGCATGGTTTAGAAAAGTGAATGTAGTTTGATTCGAAAAAAAATCTATAATCGATATAGATTTATATACATATTACCAATTAATAAATGCCTTGTTAAAAACATCTTGAACCAACATGACAGTTACTTCAGTTATCAATCTTGGTTCTTCAGAGGCTAAACTCAAGCTTGCATCAAAATCTGCATTGCGAGAAAAAACTTCTTTGAAATTTTTGGTTTCATCTTTTTTACTTTCAAAAGTAATTTCAATGGAAACAGTTAGTCTATTTACCGCATTGGCTTGATTTCCCTGCACCGCGGCAGGAGCTACTTTATAGTCAGTTATCTTACCACTAAATGCAAAATCACCATCCTCTTGTGTTAGTTTTAAAGAGGTTTCATTGATAAATTTTTGTTTCAATTTTTCAGTCAATGTCTGACTTAGGGTAGGTGCAACAATGCTTGCTGTGTTTTGTATAAAGGCAACTGAAAAGGTTTTTGCATCGGGTGGAACACTTGCTCCTGAATGGGTATAAACACCGCATGAAGTCAACAATAAAACACAAAATAAAAACAAGCCAAGAATTGATTTTTGCATAGCACAAAACTAATGTATTTTAAACAAAAAAGAGGCTACCCTTTCGGACAGCCTCTCCATAAATCTTATTATCAATTAAGCATTCGCTTTTTTAGCTGCAACTGCTTTTTTCATCCAATCATAAGTTACAGATTTTGGTCTCTCAATTGGTAAACCCAATGCTCTGTCCCATATCAAACTAGCCAATACACCCAATGCACGGCTTACACCAAACATAACGGTATAGAAATCTGCTTCAACCAAACCATAATGCAAAAGCAAGGCACCTGAGTGTGCATCTACATTAGGCCATGGGTTTTTGATTTTTCCAGTATTTTCTAAAATTGGAGGGGCTACTTTATAAATTTTCCAAACAATATTTACTAATTTATCATCAGGCATATATGTTTTAGCAAACTCTTGTTGAGCAGTGAATCGAGGGTCTGTTTGACGCAATACAGCATGTCCATAACCTGGAACCACTTTACCTTCAGTCAATGTTTTTTTGATATAAGTTGCTATATCTTCTTCGCTTGGTTCATGACCTATTTCGTCAATCATCTCAAATATCCAACGTATTACTTCTTGATTAGCCAAACCATGCAATGGACCTGCTAGACCGTTCATTGCCGCAGCTAATGAAAGATAAGGATCTGATAGGGCTGAACCTACCAAGTGAGTCGTATGTGCAGATACATTTCCACCTTCATGATCAGCATGAATGGTTAAATACAAACGCATCAATTTGTAAAACTCATTTTGGTCTATGCCCAACATATGAGCAAAATTTGCTGCCCAATCCAATTTAGGATCTGCTGGAATATGCTCAGCATTTTTGTAAGTTCTTCTGTAAATATAGGCTGCTACCAATGGTAAACGCGCCAATAAGGTGCAAACATCTTCATAGGTATAACTCCAATAATCTTTTTTATTGATCCCTTCACGGTATGCTTTCGCAAAAACTGATTCAGTTTGCAAGGCCATTATGGCCATGGTCAACTGTGTCATTGGATGGGTAGTAATTGGCATAGCATCCAATGCAGCGTAAACATGCGCAGGTATAGCAGAACGTGCAGCCCAATTTGCTTGAATTTCTAGAACATCATCATAAGTTGGTAAATCACCAATTAGCATTAGATAAAACAAACCTTCAGGCAATGGCTCAGTTCCACCTGGCACTTTTGGCAATAATTGGCGTAATTCAGGGATAGAATAACCACGGAAACGAATGCCCTCGTTAGAATCAAGAAGTGAGGTTTCTGTTAACAAGCCTATGATGCCTTTCTGTCCAGCATACACATCCTCCACAGTAAACTCTCCTAATGCTACATTGGCATTCTCTTTAACGAAGTTTCTAATTTCAACAGCCAACGGCATGGCTTTTTCCGCAAATTTCTCTTTTAAATTACCCATTACAATTTTTATAATTTTATGTTTTTGTAGTTAATTACTCTTAAAAACCGCCCGAAATTAATAATAGTTTGTTGACTTGCATAAAAACTTCATAAGATTTTTAGCAGTAAATGATAATATTTCCTAAACTTGACATAAATTAGCTAAAAATTAGAGTAACTATTTGATAATGATTAAAGGCAATTGCAAAATTTTTATACTTCTATTTACAGGTATTTGTTATTCCATTTTTTCCGAAGCACAAAATTTAATTATTCAAGGAAAGATCACAGACATCATAACAGATGAGCCACTTCGAATGGCTACAGTGCTATTGGATAAAGGAGAAAGACAACTTACAGATAGTGCTGGTTTTTTTAGATTCAAAAGCCAACCAGGTAAACA
>RGVD01000480.1 GCA_010027395.1 Bacteroidota bacterium | reverse complement strand
GGGTTTACTGATATAAAAGAAAATGTTATAATACAAGAATCTTAGAAAAAACTTGATTATCGAGTTAAAGATACTAGAATCACAGGACTTGTTGCATATAGTTTCAAAGAGGGGGGTGTTAGGAAGTGCTATTCCAAGTTCTTAAAATCAGCCTTTCTGCTTCAACAATGATGGTCATGTTATCTCCGATGAGATTGCTCTCAATAATTTTTCTACTTGTGTTGCAGGGTATGGAGTTGATTTGCTTTCTTTCTGAAGCTTTTGAAAAAATTCATCCATGAGCAATGCCGTAGGAGCGTATCGATTGATAATCGTATTAATTGCAGGTGGAACATTGCTGAATTCACCGACAAGATATTCACGCAAGCGAATTTCCCAATACTCCTTACCAAAAAGTGTTGTGATAATACAATGAAGCAGATTTACAGCTGCGCAAGCTTGATCATAAGAATGATGCTGTTTTAAAAATTCTGTTTCTACTGGTGTTAAATCAAATTTTGATGATAATGCCAGCCCAAAATCGCTTAAATAGAGCTGCTTACCGTCTGTGAGTATATTTTCAAAGTGTGCATCAAAATGCATCAAGCCGCACGCATTCATATGCTTGTTTGTGGCTTTGAGCTGTTCGTCTGCCAATACAACGGCTGTTTCAGCGCTATCACCGCCTTTAGTAATTTGAGCACTTAGCCAGTCATGCAAATTCTGTGGGACATATTCAAGAAATAAAGCGATATGCGCTGATGCTTTATTAAGATCTTCAACCCGGTTTCGAATGACGTCGAAATTTTCCCAATACTGGCAGTATTTTTCGATATCACCCCAATAGTTGATATTGATATCGCCTGGGTGACTTGGCAAAATGCGCCAGTGGTACATAATGGAGAAATTGGCACATTCATTTGTGATCACCCAGTTGGTGGTCATGATATGCGTTGCAAGCTCACGCCATGCTCCAAAGCCAGCAGAGCCCACACCATATTGATAGCCAGGTGGTAAATCAAAAAGATTCTTAGTGGACAT
>RGVD01000479.1 GCA_010027395.1 Bacteroidota bacterium | reverse complement strand
TTGGTACAGATCAATTAAAACAGATAGCAAAACATGACCCTGCAAGATTTGGAGATATTGGCATAGCAGCAACAAGTCCATTTACCCAAGATGAAGAAACATCAGGTATTATAGACATGGAAGATATTTTAGGAGCAGGTATGTTTATATCAGTTGACCAAGCGCATTATGCAATTAGTGGTGCAGCAGTAGAAGGAGGTCAATTGTTTACATTATTCAACCCTGATTCTTATAATTCTAGTTTAACAAGTGGAACTAACTTAAATCTATCTTTATTTTTACAAGGTTTAAATTTAGGTAGCGGAAAAATGATTGCATCTCCAAAAGCAGCAAATGTAAATGGCTTATCTAATATCGCAGATACTGTAGTTGTTGAATTGCATTCATCAGTAACACCGTTTAATACAGTTTACTCAAATAAATCAGTAATAAATACTGAAGGTAATGGTAATTTCAAATTCCCAAGTTCAATTATTGGTAACTCATATTATGTAGTTGTAAAACATCGTAATTCAATTGAAACTTGGAGTGCAAATCCAGTTCAATTTAGTTCAAATTATACCTCGTATGACTTTACAATCAATTCAAATAAAGCCTTTGGTAATAATTTGATAAATGATGGTACTGGTAGATTTATGATGTACACTGGTGATATCAACCAAGATGGAGCAGTAGATTTTAACGATTATCCTCTAATAGATATTTCTAGTAATAATGGAGATTTAGGATATTTTGCTACTGATTTGAACGGAGATGCCTCAGTTGATTTTAACGATTATCCAACCTTAGATATTAACAGCGCAAACGGAGTTCTAACCATAAAACCATAAATAATTAAAACATAGGCGAATATGTAAATCTTAAAAATAGCGAAGTGAAAACTTTGGTAAATTGAAAAGATTTATATATTTGCCTTATAACAAAAAAAATAAACTAACAACCAAACAAAACAATATGAAAAGAATCATTACCACAATTGCATTATTAATGACGCTAGGTTCGACATTATATGCACAGCTA
>RGVD01000478.1 GCA_010027395.1 Bacteroidota bacterium | reverse complement strand
TTTTCCAAAGAATTTTTCCATGTCTCTTCGTGCGGCTACACCGACATTTTTAATCGCTATTCCACCTCTTCCAATCAGGATTTGCTTTTGCGAATCGCGCAATACATAGATTACGGCTGATATACGGATGATTTTTTCTTCGTCTTTAAAACTTTCAATTTCCACTTCTACCGAATAAGGAATCTCTTCTTTGTAGCGAAGCATTATCTTTTCGCGGATAATTTCAGATGCTATGAAACGCTCAGACTTATCGGTCATTTGGTCCATTTCAAAGTAAGGTGCACCTTCTTGAAGATATTCTTTGATGTTGTTTAAAAGAATGTCTATGTTGAATTTATTCGATGCTGAAATTGGAATAACTTCTTTAAAATTGGCTTGTTGACGCCAGAAATTTATTTTCTCAGCCACTGCATCTTGACCACTGGGGTTTTGATAAGTTTAAGTCTTTCGATGATTTCAGGTTCTTCGCTTCCTCTGTCAAAATCACAAACAAATAAAACCAGGTCGGCATCTTGCAAACTTTCGTTTACAAATTTCATCATGCTTCCTTGTAATTTATAATGGGGCTGAATGATTCCGGGGGTATCGCTAAACACAATTTGATAATCAGGGTTGTTTAAAATACCCATAATTCTGTGTCTTGTTGTCTGCACTTTAGGTGTTATGATTGATAATTTTTCACCTATGATGGCGTTCAATAAGGTGCTTTTTCCAACGTTTGGCTTACCTATAATACTTACAAAACCAGATTTAAATCCCATTACTATTGAATATTTATTTGCACAGCAAATAAACAACATTATATTTGCAGTCCCATAAAAAAGGAATTATCCTTTATTTATTTAGCAAGCGAAAGTTTTAAAACGAAAGAAAAATTGCAGCGTTGAAAGGGAATAAAAAGAGCTCATATCCGTTTAATAACGGACGTAGGTTCGAGAAAAAAGATTAAAAGTTCGTAAGAACATTAAAGGTATATCGCGGAGTGGAGCAGTGGTAGCTCGTTGGGCTCATAACCCAAAGGT
>RGVD01000477.1 GCA_010027395.1 Bacteroidota bacterium | reverse complement strand
GCTAATATATTTTATATAAAGATGGAGAAACCCCCTAGAATCGCGATAGGTATTGATTTAGGAACAACATATTCTTGTGTTGCAGTTTGGCAAAACGATAGAATTGAAATTATTGCAAATGATCAAGGAAATAGAACAACTCCGTCATATGTTGCATTTAGCGATCAAGAAAGAATGGTTGGAGATTCCGCAAAAAATCAAGCATCAATGAACCCAAGTAACACAGTTTTTGACGCGAAGCGTTTAATTGGGCGTCGATTTTCGGAACAATCAACACAGGCTGATATTAAACATTTTCCATTTAATGTTATAGCAAAAGATGGGGATAAGCCCGTTATTGAGGTTGAGTTTAAGGGGGAGGTTAAACATTTCTTACCAGAAGAAATCTCATCTATGATTTTAGTTAAAATGAAAGAAATCGCGGAGTCTTATATTGGACAAACAGTAACAGATGCGGTAATTACGGTGCCAGCATATTTTAATGATGCACAACGATCAGCAACAAAAGATGCTGGAACAATTGCTGGGTTAAATGTAATTAGAATTATCAATGAACCAACTGCAGCTGCAATTGCATATGGTCTTGATAAAATGAGTGATGCTGAAAAAAATATTTTAATTTTTGATTTAGGCGGCGGCACATTTGATGTATCTTTATTAACATTAGACTCGGGTATTTTTGAAGTAAAGGCAACTGCAGGAGATACTCATCTTGGAGGCGAAGATTTTGATAATCGATTAGTTTCTTATTTTGTAAAAGAGTTTAAAAAACAAACAAAACTAGATATTAGTGAAAATAAACGTGCAATGACAAGACTGCGAACTGCGTGTGAAAGGGCGAAGCGTTCATTGTCTTCTAATACCCAAACAACTATAGAAATTGATTCTTTATATGAAGGAAATGATTTTTTTTCTTCAATTACGCGTGCTAGGTTTGAAGAATTATGTATGGATTTATTTAAATCAACAATGGAGCCAGTTGAAAAGGTGCTTCGTGATGCTAAAATGTCTAAAAGCGAGATTCATGAAATTGTTTTAGTGGG
>RGVD01000476.1 GCA_010027395.1 Bacteroidota bacterium | reverse complement strand
ATGCCAAATTTACAAAAGTTGAATACCATTCTTAATATTCCAGAATATGCAAAAGATGCAACTATTGAATTAAAACGTGAAACTCGTAATGGTGCTTCAACTCCAGTTGGTATTCACTTTGAAAATGCTAATGGCGATTTCAAAAATGACTATCGTTTTATGACGACAGAAGTTATTAATGAAAAATTAAAAACTGTAACTTTCCGTGGTGCAAATTTTGGTATTACAATTGAACCAACAGTTGCCGCTATTCAGCGTCTTAAGTTTCAAGCACAAGCTAATAATGAAGAACCTGCATTTATTGCAAAAACCGAAGGTAATGACTTGAAGTTTTATTTTGGTGATGCTTCAACTCATGCTGGTAACTTTGTGTTCCAAAGCGGTGTAACTGGAACTCTTACAAAGGGTTGGGCATGGCCAGTTACTTTGGTAATGTCTATTCTTAATCTCCAAGGTGATAAGACAATGCAATTCAGTGATGATGGTGTAGCCAAGATTACAGTTGACAGTGGTCTTATCAAGTATGAGTATCTACTACCAGCAAAGACAAAATAATGAGCAAAATTGAAGATATATCAGTCAAGCATGATAATGACTTGAAAGTATTTCTTTCGTGTGAATGTCAATCTCCTGAACATACTGTTATTATTCAAGTGTATGATTGGGGTGATAGCATGCCTTATAGACCAGATTTCTTTATTGAAATACAGGCTACTAATTACAAACCATTTCATAAGCGAATTTGGGCTGCGATAAAATATATTTTTGGAGCAGAATTAACTTGGAATGATGTAATTGTGCAAAAGGAAGATATTCCCAAGATTCAAGCGGCAATTGACCATTATAATAAGTTATTGAAAAATAAGGATAAAAAAGTAGTTGACAAACTGTAAGTTTAATGTATATTGAGAATTATGGCACTGGCAAGTCCATATAACGCTAACAGAAAGATAGCAAATGATTAAGAACCAAAATGTAAATCGTGTGTTTAATGACCTTGAGGCGTTCAAGGCATTTTGTGTGGAATATGGTTTTGTCTTTAATGAGGCAG
>RGVD01000475.1 GCA_010027395.1 Bacteroidota bacterium | reverse complement strand
AAAAACTTGGTTATAATAAATATGGTAATGAAGTATTATACTGTGGTATGACAGGTAAAAAAATAGAAGCAGAAATATTTATTGGTCCAACTTATGCAGTCAGGTTAAAACACATGACCGCAGATAAATATCATTCAAGAAGTCGTGGTCCCAGACAAGCTCTGACGCGACAACCATTGGAAGGAAGAAGTAGAGACGGTGGTCTAAAAATAGGTAAACCATTTTGCCTAACAGTCCGTATGCAAATACGAGGCTAGTCTGCGTTGTGGCAGGCAACATTCCCTAATTGCGGGAAACTCCAGAAAAACATGTGATAATGTATTACACGCCAAATCTAAAGTACTAAACTTATAGGGAAACTTATAAGTGGCTAATGTTAACTGCATTAGGTATAGTAATAATCTTTAGAGTATGGACAATCCGCAACGAAGCTCCTAAAAGCGCTATGATTAGCTTATGGAGAACGCTCAACGACTATATAGGAATGGGTATGAGAGAATTAATCATTCTCGATGATTACTTAAGATAGAGTCTGACCCTACAGAAATGTAGTTTTGAACTTAGCTGTAAATACTCCACAATTTTAGGTATTTATAACGAATTCAAAATCTTGATGCAAACACATCGAACATTAAGAGGATCGATTGGAAATGGAAAAAGATGCCATGATAGCCCATGGAATGGCACAATTTTTGAAAGAGCGAATGATGGAAACTTCAGATATAACCAAAGTGTATATCTGTGATGACTGTGGCTTATTTGCAGCCAAAGTAATAGACAAAGATTATTACTGGTGCAAAGCATGTCATAATTCTAATAGAATTAGTGCAGTAGTTATGCCGTATGCTGCCAAATTATTATTTCAAGAATTAATGAGTGTGAATATTTTACCAAGAATTAGAACTGAAAAGAATATTTATGCTGATGAAGCTTAATATGGTAAACTAAATTATTTTATTTAATTATTAATAACTATTATTAATTAAATTAAGACCGATATTCGCCAACACTAATTATATCTTGATATAAATCTTTATATTCTTTACTAGTTGGATCCATTTCATTTAATTTTTCTAATTT
>RGVD01000474.1 GCA_010027395.1 Bacteroidota bacterium | reverse complement strand
ATGACCATCACCTAAAGCAGCTACATTTATTTCGGTACCACTGATGTACTCTTGCACAATAATAGGCAAACCCCATTTGGCCTCTAGCTTATGAAATGCTTTTTGCGCTTGATCCAATGTTTGACAAACCACTGCTTCATAATACTTACCTTTCACCACCATAGGATAGTTGAAGTGCGCTGCTACAGCTGGCAATTCCGATACATTGTAAATGGTTTTGTCCCTTGGCACATAGAAACCGTGCTTTTGGCAAAATGCATATAAATTTACTTTATCTCTTGCTTCAAACTGCTCTGTTGTGGGCATGTAAGTGTTTATGCCCATCTCTTTCAACTTTGGAGAAAGCTTGATGAAGTTATACAACTCAGCATCAAAGTTTGGAATCAACACATCTATTTTTTCTTGCTCATTGATATACTCAAGGCGCATCATCAATGATTCGCTACCTGCCGATGGATAAGGTATTTGATAAGTTTTATCAGCTATTCCTTCCATGTATATACCTGGCTCTAGGGCTTCATAAGAAAGGCCAATGATACGCACATCATAGCCCTCCAACTCGCGCACACCGCGTGCCACCGCTACACCAGGCCCGGGACTGTCGACAGCATTTAAACCTGTAACAGCCACAGTAATTTTTTTCTTACTTTCCATCAGTGCTTAATAGATAGTTATCGCCCAACTCTTGTATAAACTCATCAAAGTCTCTTTCGATGGTTGATTTTTCAACATCGTATTTAGCGAGTAAAGCCTTTTTAATTTCGTCAGTCGTTTTATTTTGTTTCATCAAAGTGATGATATCGGTAGCAACTAAATTACTAGAGAATGAATCCCCATTGGTAGGATTGAATAAATAACCCGATTCGCTTACTGCAATGTTTGTTAGTATTTTCATATTGGTGATGTTTAAATGTAAAACCTTTCAATTTTGAATGGATTACGAAACAAACGTAAAATAATTTGGGAAAAGAGAAAGGGATAATAGGTGAATGATAAAAATGTGTCGGTATTTGATAGGATTGTAATATAAATCTGACAGAAAAAGGCTGTTTTGGATGTGGGTATGAGAGAATATGTGGATGTGAGAATGGGCAAATTTATGGATGTGA
>RGVD01000473.1 GCA_010027395.1 Bacteroidota bacterium | reverse complement strand
TGGCTCGTATTACCTTATAAAGCAAAAACCATAGTGTTGATATATTTACTAACACTAATCTTAGGCGCATCAATTGGTAGCTTCTCTGGAGCTACCATTTGGCGTATCAGGGCTAGAGATCTTAAGTACAATCGCTCGCTTGCAAAGCAAGACAAATCAGAACTTAAAAAAATTTCGTTTTTAAATACAACTACTTTTTCGTCTGATAGATCAAGATGCCTTTCATGCAAGCATCAGCTCGGTGCGTTAGACATGATACCTATATTGAGCTGGTTATGGCTCAGAGGCAAATGTAGGTATTGCAAAAAACCTATAGGACAGTTTGAGTTTTGGATTGAAATCTTAACAGCTCTATATTTCTTTATTTCTTATGCTTTTTGGCCTTATGGTTTTGAAGGCGTTTATCAGATAAGTCTGTTTATACTCTGGCTCATCATAGGTACTTGTTTGATTATCATAGGTGGGTATGATTCAAAATGGTCCGAGATTCCTACAAAACTAATGTATGTCACTATAGCACTTAGCGCGTTGTGGTGCTCATTGATTTTCATACATGACGGATTCAGTTTAGATAAACTTTATTCTACGATCGGTGCTGTGGCCATACTGAGCGGCGTGTATCTAGTAATTTATTTCGGATCAAAAGGTAAATGGATAGGTTTTGGTGACATAGAGCTAGGTTTGGCTCTTGCGTTACTACTTGCCGATTGGAAACTAGCTTTTATAACATTGTTCGCAGCGAATTTTATAGGTACAGCAATTGTATTGCCTGGACTACTAAGCAAAAAAATATCCAGGAACCAGTCTATGCCTTTTGGGCCATTTTATATAGCTGGGTTTTTTGTAGCATATTTCTGGGGTGGAAATATAGTAAGCTTGCTTTTTAAATAACCACTAATTGGTTATGCTATAATTAAGATATAATGAAGCGATTACAAGGCTTTTCTATATTAGAACTAATGCTAGTACTTGGATTATTTTCCTTGCTACTTTCTTCTTTTTTTATTGCCTCACAAAATAACATATCATACAGCACCTATAGAGACTCTATATTTGATCTACAAAGCTTCTTATCAAAACAATACTCTCAAGTTTTAAATCCAAAAGGA
>RGVD01000472.1 GCA_010027395.1 Bacteroidota bacterium | reverse complement strand
TTCTCCTAGTCATATCTACTCATTTATCCAAGGTAAATGCGCAGATGGCAAGTGGCATCAATATGCAAAACCTTGCTACTGTGAAAGTAGATGACCTAAGTGATGACCAAATATTTAGCTTTTGGTCAAGGATGAAATCTAGTGGCTTAAGCATAAATCAATTGGAAGCAGAAGCCTCTAAGCGCAAGATGCCAGTGGCTGAATTTGTTAAGCTTAAACAAAGAATAGAAAACATCAATAGCCAGCAAAATACGCCAGCTGCTATGGGTGCAGGTGCGAGGTCATACCTTGGAAATGCGCAAGAAGAAAAAGACAAAACAGCTGATTTAGCATTTGCTTCCCTAAAACCAAAGATTTTTGGAGCAGAATTGTTTTCAAATAAAAATTTGAGTTTTGAGCCAAACTTGAAAATGGCTACACCCCTTAATTATCAATTAGGTCCGGATGATGAATTGATTATTGATATCTATGGATTTTCGGAAGAGACATATAATGTAAAGGTTAGTCCTGATGGTTTTGCTAGGCTACCTTATGCAGGTCCTGTGCAGGTTTCAGGCTTAACTGTTGACCAAGCCAAAAGAAAAATTATTCAAAATCTTAGTAAGACCTACGATAGAATAAACACAGGTGAGACCAAGGTGAGTGTTACACTTGGCAATATCAGAAGCATTAAAGTGATTATAGTAGGTGAGGTGAATCTACCAGGAACATATACTTTGCCCTCATTGGCAACGGTTTTCAATGCCTTATATGCCTCTGGAGGCCCAGGAAATAATGGCTCTATGAGGAATATCAAAGTGATTAGAAATAATAAAACGGTTTCAACTTTGGATGTGTATGAGTTTATGTTAAACGGAGATGCCAAAGGTAATATCCGTTTGCAAGACCAAGACATTATTAAAGTGGGTAGCTATCAAAATAGGGTCGAATTGAAAGGCCAAGTGAAACGTGAAGGTTTGTTTGAGATTACCAAAAATGAAAGCATCAAAGATGTATTGAACTTTGCAGGTGGCTTTGCCGATAATGCCTACAGAGAAAGGATAAAAGTAATTCGCAATACCAGCAAACAAAAAAGTGTAGCAGATGTATCATCCGATTTGTTTGGTATGT
>RGVD01000471.1 GCA_010027395.1 Bacteroidota bacterium | reverse complement strand
ACCTTAATGGTGGTTCCAGCTGAAGCAACAGTTATTGCTTTACTTATAGTGGCATAGGGCCTAGCAGCAGTACCTGTGCCAGATACATCATTCCCTACAGCTGAAGTATAAATATCATTTGTTGTGCTATTATCATTCACATATATGGTTTGAGCACTTGATTGAATGGTGTTGAATACAAGCAAAAAAGCAAAAACAAGAATTGCCTTTGCTTTTTTGATATTCATTTGATTAATTATTTTGTTGGTTTTCATTTTTATAGGTTTACTTTTACAAATATCGTTTGAGATTAATTTAAAATCATTTCTACTTTTCCAAGTTTGGTGTCGAATGTCCTATTTTCACCATCAAATTGAACTGATACTTTTGCATATTGTGCTGGAAGTGTCAATTGGATTGAATAATCCTCATTTGCTTTTTGTAATTTCTTAAATAATATTCCTCCGTCTGGTGTAACGACTTTCAAAACAGCCACTCTCACATCATTACGAACACCCTTAAAACTCACACTAAATTGAATTACTTGTGTTCCATTTGAAATCCTTAGAAGCTTTAACTTCTGAAGTTGTTTTGGCGTTAACAGTATTGGCTGCAACCGCTGGCGCTGGTGAAACTTCTTTTACACAACTTGTTAGGCTTGAAAAAAATAACAAGGCAAAAGCTAATTTCAATATTTGGTTTTTCATATTCATTTGTATTTGACATCTATGACGCAATCATTAAACCAAAATATACATATTTCACATTTACAGATATTTATATTTATTTCAACACTCAACCAAAACTGATTTTCATCCCAAAATGAAACCTAATTCCAAAATAAAATGAATAAAATCATTCGCGACACTATTCTTAAATAAGCCTAATTATAAATGCATCCAAAGAATTGCAATAGTCTTTCCCCTTCCTTAGGTTCGCAGACCCAATAACTTCCAAATGATTGAATTTACTGACGCATCCATAGAAACATACACCATACATCGCATTAGCATTGACAATGCAAAGAATATTGTCAATGAAAAAGCACTTGCTCCCAATTCGGATGAAGAGAATGATGTTTTGAAGAGAATTTTTTTAAGGCCTTTTATTTCTAGCTCTAATACTTATGAG
>RGVD01000048.1 GCA_010027395.1 Bacteroidota bacterium | reverse complement strand
TTGTTATGTTTTGAAAAATTGGTTTGCAATCATTGCAATTAAAAATTTCAAAATAAGAATTTAACCATTATTAATGCTTTTGTTGATGCTACATCTTTGAAGTACATTTTAAAACAAGAAAAGCCATGAAAAAATCAATTTGTTTAATCGCTTTATTCCTAAGTTTAATGAACTTTGGATTTGCACAAA
Source organism: Bacteroidota bacterium (assembly GCA_010027395.1). Classification (GTDB taxonomy): domain Bacteria; phylum Bacteroidota; class Bacteroidia; order UKL13-3; family UKL13-3; genus RGVD01. Next base: position 13,040 of record RGVD01000048.1, on the reverse strand, counting down.
AAGTAAAACCAACATTAACCATCTTAAACATTGATAGCAAAGGCCTACCAATGGATCCATCAAAACTAGGAAATTTGACCCGTATAGAGGTTGACAAACTAGATACCTTTGATGTAACCGACCGCTATGATGTGATGTATTTGATTGATAAAAACAAATTAAACATTACCAATTGTTACGGTAAAATGTGTTTGTTAGAAATAGGCAATACCATTAAAACAAATTTTATGTTATCAGGTAGCGTTGAGTTGTATGGACAAACCATAATCGCCACTTTTAGGTTGATTAATGTAACAAATGGCTCGGTAGTAAAAACAAGTATTGAAGAGTATATTGATGTACCAAGTGAATTACAACAAATCATAGCATGTAGCATCAAAAAAATGTTTGGAAAACCTGTAAACGATGATTTATGGAATAAATTAACCAAACGAAACGACTACGAAAGTGCCATAAACAATCCTACTAAAAATAAAGTAAATCTTAGTGGACCAAGATTTGGATATGCGTTTATGTTTGGCAAAGAAGCAGATGTATTAAGTGCTAGCAAGGAAAGTGGAGGATATGATACCTATCCAAGTGCATTTCAGTTTGGCTATCAATTTGAAAAGCAATATTTAAACGAAGGTAATTATCAAGCTTTGGTCGAATTTATCCCTATGGTTACTGGTGTTGACCATCAAATGTTCATTCCAAGTTTTACATTTTTAAATGGTTTCAGAAATAACAAAGGTGGTTGGGAAATTGGAATCGGCCCTACATTTAGTATCACTAAAAAAAATAGCGGTAAAATAGACAGCCGAGGTGATGCAGCTTTTAACTCAGCATTAATTATTGCATTTGGTAGAACACTAAAGAGCGGCAAATTGAATATTCCAGTAAACATCTGGGGTTGTGTACCCAATTCTGATGGCTGGCGCTTAGGCATTTCAATTGGATATAACGGTAAAAAATAAATAATTAATAAAACTGCTATCTAAACTATAATTATCGTGAAAGATAAAATACGATAAAAATGAAATAAGTAATTTTGACAAAAGATTTTAGCTTATTTTTCCGAACCAATTAAATGTAATTACAATAGCATTTTAATTATCTAATTTTACTCATAAAAAAATTATCTTAAGGACGATTTTTTTAGGAGTGAATAAAAACAGAATCTGCCCGCAACCATGAATCTTTGAACGCGTCCCTATTTAATCCAGTCTCCATTTTCATCTCGTCAAAAAACTCAAGCATTTTTTCTGTTGGCATATTGCCAGTCAAATCATCAGCAGCCATTGGACATCCACCAAATCCTTTGATAGCTCCATCAAACCGTCTGCAGCCACCCAAATATGCGGCTTCAACTTTCTCCCTCCAGGTATCAGGTGTTGTATGCAAATGAGCCCCAAATTCAATGAGAGGTAATGATGGTATCAAGTTACTAAATAAATAAAAAATCGTTTCTGGATTTGCAATTCCAATGGTATCACTCAAGGAAATAATCTTTATGCCAAGTTGGTTCATTTTATTTACCCAATTTTCAACAATTTCAACATTCCAAACATCTCCATATGGATTACCAAAACCCATCGAAATATAAATGACTAATTCCTTATTGTTTTTTACACACAAGCTCTGAATAGCCTCAACATTTATTAAACTATCTGCGATACTGCTATTGGTATTTCTGTGCTGGAAGGTTTGACTGATTGAAAAAGGGAATCCAAGATATTTTATTTGCTCATATTGACATGCTGTTTCGGCCCCTCTTTGGTTGGCAACAATGGCTAATAGTTTACTTTTAGTATGATTCAAATCAAGATTTGCCAATACCTCTGCTGTATCCTGTAATTGAGGGATGGCCCTTGGAGAAACAAAACTTCCAAAATCAATGGTATCAAAACCCACTGAAAGTAAACCATTTAAATAATCAATTTTAGTTTTTGTGGGTATAAAATGATGCAGACCTTGCATAGCATCACGAGGGCATTCTACCAATTTTAAAGTCATTTTTTGTTAGCAATTTTTTAACGCTGCAAAATAGAAGCATTTTTTTATCTTTGGCGTTCTTTTTTAAAACGTATAACTAATCTTATTTAATTAACATGTCTGAACTAAACGATGATGTAACTACTACACCTGAAATTACAAGCGAAATAACGCATGTAGAGCAGAACCCAACTTTAGCAACTAAAACAGCTGAGCTAGTAGAAGTGCCCACAAATGCACCAGAGCCAGAAGCAATGGAAGAAAACAACACACCTGAAATGACAAGCGAAATTACGCATGTAGAACAGAACGCAACTTTATCAAATGATTCAGAGGATTTTGTAGAAGTAACTGCGAATACACCAGAGCCTCAAGCAGTGGAAGAAAGAAATACTCCTGAAGCCGAAAAAGTAGAGGCAGCAATCATTGAAACTAGTAACATTATAAATTATGCCGTTGACCAAATTGAAATTAGTGATGATGAGCATGAACTTGTTGTTGAAGAATTGCCTGATTTTAACCACTTAGGCAAAGAAGAATTATTGGCTACAGCCCTTGCTGCTGCTCAGGATAAAGAGGTAAATGAAGCCATTCAAATTTTAAAAGTAATTCGTCCGCAACTTGATGTAGCCTTGAATGATGAAGAAGCACAAGCACTACACAAATTTATTGAAGAAGGTGGCGAGAAAGACAATTTTGAATGGAGATTAGGTGATAAAATTCGGGAACAATTTAATAAAACGTTCAAAGAATTAAAAGACAAAAAACTGGCTTTAAAACAGGCTCAAGAGGCAGAAAAAGTAAAAAACTTAGCCTCCAAAAATGCTATTTTAGACCAGATTAAACAGCTCAACGAAAGTGAAGGCACTATGGAAAGTTTGAAAAAACTGAAAGAGTTGCAAAACGAGTGGAAGCGCATTAAACATGTGCCAGCTGAAAACGTTGAGAGCATATACGAAAGTTACAGGGTTCAAAATGAAATTTTCTATGATAAATTCCGCATTAATATTGAGTTGATCCAACTAGACAGAGAAAAGAATTTAGATCAAAAAATTGAATTATGTAAAAAAGTAAGTGAATTATCTGCTGAAACTAGCTTGAAGAAAGCATTAATTTCTGTAAAAAAATTCCAAGAAGATTGGAAAAACATAGGCCCAGTGCCTAAGGAGGCCAATGAAGATATTTGGACTAGATTTAAAGCGGAAGTTGATAAAGTATATACATTTATCAAGGCGGAGAGTGAGAAAATGGAAGGAGTTAGACAAGAAAATCTAACTGCAAAACAACTCATTTTAGATAAAGCAAAAGAACTAGAATCATTTACAACAAATCGTATTAAAGATTGGTTAGAAAAAACAGAATACGCCAATCAATTGATGGAAGAGTGGAAAAAAATTGGTCATGTTCCTTTAGCAGTTCGTGAGCAAATTTGGAATGATTTTAGAACAGCAAGAAATAACTTCTTTAACAATAAAAACAATTACTTCAAAACACTTAATCTAGAGCGTAATCAGAATTTAAAACTAAAAACTGAAATGTGCGAAAAAGCTGAAGAAATCTCAGCTAATCCAATTGATTGGGCTAAACAAACTGAAGAACTAAAAGGTCTTCAAGATAAATGGAAATCAATTGGTCAAGTAGGTGATAAAATGAATGACGTCATTTGGAAACGCTTCCGTTCAGCATGTGATTCATTCTTCGCAAAAAAAGCCGAAAGATATGCTACTGTTATTGATGAACAAAAACAAAATCTAGAGAAAAAGAATGGCCTAATTGCTAAGCTAGAAGAATTAGCAGCTCAAGAAGATGTGCCAAACGTTTTTGCTGAATTAAAAACAATACAAGACGAATGGAATGGAATTGGATATGTGCCTAACGCCAACAAAAATGATATCTTCAAAAAATACAACGATTTGTTAGACAAGTTGTATGGCAAATACCGTCAACTTAATAAAGACATGCGCAGCGAGAAAGAGCGTCAGCAATTCAATGATTTGGCAACTGCTCCAAATGGTGCACATCGTTTGCAACGCGAAGAGAAAATTTTACTTGAACGCATCAAAGGAATGAAAGGTGATATTGACACTTGGGAAAACAACCTTGGCTTCTTTAAACATGGTAATTCTAAAAATGTTATGGCTGAACAAATTCAAGATAAAATAGCTATCGCCAACAAACATGTAAAAGAACTTGAAGAAAAACTAAAAACCTTGAGAAGCATTAAATCTAAAAACGAAAGCGAAGCTTAATTTTATTACTTATAACTACTAAAACGCAGAGCCATGAGGCTCTGCGTTTTTTATTATGAATGAATATACATTATCTTAAAAACTTTATTCTACACTATATTCAAGCCACATTAATTGATGTGTTGCACTCCCCTTTTGTTTTCAAACTTTATCAAACTAGTTTAAAAAAACAAAAGAATTATGAGTCTTTTAAATCCATTGAAAAACTAAGGCAAGAACTAAAAAAAGACAATACCCATATTGCGTTTAATGAAATAGGTGCAGGTTCAAATTTCGCAAGAACTAAAACAATGTGGGTGTCTGAAATTGCAAAAAAGCATGCAAAACCAAAACGCATTGCTGAGATATTGTATTATGTTGCCCTTAACAACAAGTGCAGTTATAGCATTGAATTGGGAACCTCACTAGCCATATCAACTGCTTATTTGGCGCTGGCTCACAAGGAAAGAGCCTTGTTTAGTGATATATTATTGACCAGTATTGAAGGTAATAAATCGGTAATACATAAGGCACAATCAAACCTAGAAAAATTGCACTTAGATGGGTTTGTCAATCTGGTGGAAGGTAACTTCGATGAGGTTTTGAACGAAATATTAAAACAATATCCTCAACTTGACCTTGCATTTATAGATGGAAATCATAAAAAAGAACCGACTCTGAAATACTTTAAGCAAATGTTACCCTTGGCTCATAATAACTCAGTATTTATTTTTGATGATATTTATTGGAGCAAAGGCATGGCTGAGGCTTGGAATGAAATAAAAAAACATCCTCAAGTGACAGTTACAGTTGATTTATTTTTCATAGGATTGGTGTTTTTTCGAAAAGAGCAAGTCAAACAGGACTTCAAACTGAGGGTTTTGTAGTTAATTTTCCCACATAATCAGTGTAAATTGGTAGATAAAATTTAAGTATTATAACGGCAATGTGCTTAATAAGCATTAATTTTGCGGCTCAAAAAAAATTACAATTTTGACATTAATTAAATCAATTTCAGGCATTAGAGGTACAATTGGAGGAAAAGCTGGAGATGCATTAACCCCTATTGATGTGGTAAAATTCACTGCCGCTTATGGCAGCATGATTAAAGGCGACAAAAATGAGTGTAAAGTAGTGGTTGGGCGAGATGCCCGTATCAGTGGTGACATGGCAAATCGCCTTGTATGTGGAACCTTATCCGGATTAGGAATAAATGTAATCGATTTAGGTTTATCAACCACACCTACGGTTGAGATGGCGGTAGTAATGGAAAACGCCCAAGGCGGTATTATTTTAACTGCTAGTCATAACCCAAAACAATGGAATGCCCTTAAGTTATTAAACGAAAAAGGTGAATTCATCAGTGATGAAATAGGTAAGCAAGTGCTTGCAGTGGCTGAAAGCGGAGAAATCAATTTTGCTGAAGTTGACAAACTCGGCAGCATCAGCGAAAACAAAGATTACATTAGAAAACACATTGACGAGATTTTAAAAATCAAGTTGGTAGATGTAGATGCTATCAAAGCAAAGAAATTTAAAATTGTGGTAGATGCGGTGAATTCGACTGGTGGCATTGCCATTCCAATGCTTTTAAGAGCATTAGGCGTTGATGATATTATTGAAATATTTTGCACACCTGATGGCAAATTCCCACACAACCCTGAACCACTTCCTGAAAATTTAACTGCGATTTCGAATGAAGTGATTCGTCAAAAAGCGGATTTAGGAATTGTTGTAGATCCTGATGTAGACAGACTTGCACTAGTAAATGAAGATGGAAGTATGTTTGGTGAGGAATACACATTAGTTGCTGTGGCTGACTATGTGTTAAAAAATGTAAGCGAGGAAACCTTAGATACCTTTAATTTTAAGAAAAATACTGTTTCAAACCTATCATCTACAAGAGCATTGCGCGATGTAACAGATATGCATAAAGGTTCATATAATGCCAGTGCTGTGGGTGAAGTAAATGTGGTGAAAATGATGAAAGAAACAAACGCTGTTATTGGCGGAGAAGGCAATGGAGGAATCATTTTCCCTGAATTACATTATGGCAGAGATGCTATGGTCGGTATTGCTTTGTTCCTAACCCATTTGGCTAAAAGTGATAAACTTTGTTCTATTTTACGTTCAAGTTATCCTGACTATACTATTGCCAAAAAGAAAATTGATTTAGATGACAACATTAATATTGATGAGCTACTGGAGGGTATAAAAGAAAAATATAAAAAACAACCTATCAACACAGTGGATGGTGTGAAAATTGAATTTGATAATGAATGGGTACATTTGCGAAGAAGCAATACTGAAGCCATTATTCGCATCTATGCTGAAAGCAAAAGTGAGGCCACTGCCAATCACCTTGCCGAAAAAATAATCATGGATATGAAGCAAATCATCAAAGGATAGTAAATTTAGAATCCCTAACCAAAATTTATAAAACAATAAAAGCATGCAGTGTGGAATAGTAGGCTTACCAAATGTAGGCAAATCAACATTATTTAATTGCTTGAGCAATGCAAAAGCTCAAGCGGCCAATTTTCCTTTTTGTACCATCGAACCCAATGTAGGCGTTATCACCGTTCCAGATGAGCGATTAAATGTGTTAGAAGGATTGGTTAAGCCTAACAAAGTGGTACCTACTACCATCGAAATTGTAGACATTGCTGGATTGGTGAAAGGCGCTAGCCGTGGCGAAGGTTTAGGAAATCAGTTTTTGGCTAATATCAGAAATACAGATGCTATCATTCATGTGCTTCGTTGTTTTGATGATGATAATGTGATTCATGTAGATGGTTCCGTTAATCCCATCCGTGACAAAGAAATTATAGATACTGAGTTACAGCTTAAAGATTTAGATTCGGTAGAGAAGAAATTACAGAAAGTAGCTCGTGCTGCCAAAACAGGTGATAAAGACGCAAAAAAAGCCGAAGAAGCCTTGTTAAAGTACAAAGCACTTTTGGACGATGGCAAATCGGTGAGAAGTGCTTTGGTTACAGACGAAGAGAAGGAACATATAGCTGATTTATTTTTGTTGACTTCAAAGCCTGTAATGTATGTTTGTAATGTGGATGAGGCTTCGGTGGTAAAAGGAAATAAATATGTTGACATGGTGAAAGACTATGTAGCAAATGAAAATGCAGAGGTTTTGATCATTAGTGCCGCGATAGAAAGTGAAATATCAGGCCTTGATAGTTATGAAGATAGAATAGCTTTTTTAAACGATTTAGGTTTAAGCCAAAGCGGGGTAGCTAAATTGATAACAGCCTCATATAAATTGCTTAATTTAATAACCTATTTCACTGCTGGTGTGCAAGAAGTAAGAGCATGGACAATTGAGAATGGTTTTAAAGCTCCTCAGGCAGCAGGGGTAATTCATACAGATTTTGAACGTGGTTTTATAAAAGCAGATGTAATAGCGTATGATGAGTTTAAGAAACATGGCTCAGAGAGCGCATGCCGCGAGGCAGGAGCATTAAGAATGGAAGGCAAAGAATACCTTGTAAAAGATGGCGATTTGATGCACTTTAAGTTTAATGTTTAGTCCTACATTATATTATTCTTATTGAAAATCACTTTTATAAAAATAAAATATACAAAAAAATAACATAGGACTTGCACTTTTAGATGTTAAACTTATATTTGCAGTCCGTTTGCGAAAGTAGCTCAGCTGGTAGAGCGCAACCTTGCCAAGGTTGAGGTCGCGAGTTCGAACCTCGTCTTTCGCTCCATTAAGTTATTTGTTATTGTTATTTGTTTTATAACAACGAATACTCAAAAACAAATAACTTTTTTAATTTTTGCCCGGGTGGTGGAATTGGTAGACACGCAGGACTTAAAATCCTGTATCCTTTAAAGATGTGCGGGTTCAAGTCCCGCCTCGGGTACATTCAATGAAGAGCTTTTTAGCTCTTTTTTTATGCCCTAAAACGAAGCTGCAATTTTCTATTGCTTTTCAATTCTAAAGCTGTATGTCCCGTCTATCAAGAGGTTATAAATACCAACTGACAAAGTGCTTATATCAATTTCGTCATTAACACTCTCAATCAAACCTTTCAAAATCTCCTCCCCTATGCTATTCAGAATAACAAATGGGTAACATTTTACTTCTAAATCTAAATTAACGAGAATTTTTTCCTTGCTCGGGTTTGGGTAAACTATGAACGCGTCTTTTTTTTTAATTTTGGTAAAACCAGAAGTTCTATTATTGATATATAGGTCTAAAAAACCACTCATGTCTAGAATATGCATTTTCTGATTAACGGTAACAAAAGAACCTCTACCAAAATATTCATTTGAAAGATAATATTTCAAACCATCTGAACTTGCGACACCCTCAATTTGATGAAAGGGTAAAGACAAGGCTATTTTTCGTTTATTAGCAGCAAAAAAATCATCTCCCTTAAAATCATATAGCAAATACAAAAAAGGTTGTAATAAACTGCTATAACCACAAAGCGCAATCATTCTTTTTGATTCAACATAGGATGCCCCTGTAATCAGACCTTGCACATTTAAGGTTTCTTTCAATCGTGCTGAGTGGGTTCCGGGTATTTTAGGCAAGACATACAATGAGGTCTGATTGCTCTGCCATTGCTTGGTAAATAAGTAAATACTATCGGAGGAAACTATGAAAGCTTCGCAGTCAAAATCGGTTTTGTTAGCTCTATTTGGAGTAAAATCAATTTGATTGCTATAACTAAATTTTATTGTGTCGACAATGGGTGAATTGTTTAAGATAGAAGTTTTGTTGATTCTAAATATTCTTAAATTTTGTCTAACACCGGTGTTGTTATTTCCAAAATCGCCTACATATAAATAATTGGCATCTTGCGATATTTCTTCCCAATCTGTATTATATGTATTTGTTAAGGTTATAGATTGACTTATGCTTCCATCAATTGTATCAAGTGCATATAGTTTGAAGTCATCATTATCATTATGAGTCCAAATATGATTGTTCCATTTTATCAACCCTGAAGTTTCAATTACCTTGGCGTCTAAATTCACACTGCTATATGGTACCATAGATGTATCTGCATACACGCAAGAACCATTGTTTTTGTTGGCATTTGGGTTGTAATTAGTCGCCAATGGATCAGTGCAACCCTCAGTTTGTGCATGTAAACTTTGCTTTAAAAAAAATAAAATGAATAATGCTATTAAATATTTGACATTCATATTTTGAATATTTATTTATAAGAAATAGGTAAATTTATGATTATAAATTTGACTTGGTATCCATATCAAAAAATCCATTTTAAATCTGATTAAAAATTACGGTACTAAATTTTGGCTACAACAATATAAATTTTTTATCATAACATAAGTTAACTAGCATGTTGTAATGAAAAAACTCAATAAGAGCTATATCAAAAGTATCTTTAAAACAAGAAAATCAGATTCTAATAAAGGACCATTGGGGCATGCTTTAATTATTGCTGGCAGCAAAGGCAAAATGGGCGCAGCATTAATTGCATCTAAAGCCTGTCTTCGATCAGGTGTTGGTTTGCTCAGCGTTTGTGTGCCAGAGGAAGAAAGACAAATCATTCAAATTGGATTACCAGAGGCGATGGTTGCCATTAGACAAAAAACTCTTGGAAACATTGAGTTATTTAATTCTATTGGAATTGGACCAGGCCTTGGCACTGATAAAAAATCTGCAAATATTGTAAAGAACGCTTTATTAGCTAAAGTTCCTTTGGTTATAGATGCAGATGCACTTAATGTAATTGCCAAGTACGATTTGATCAACTTATTACCCAAAAATTGCATCCTAACCCCACATCCAAAAGAGTTTGAACGCCTATTCGGTGAATATAAAAGCAAAGCAGAAAAAATACTAAAGGCCATAAAAATGGCTAAGGAATTGGAAATAATAATTGTATTAAAAGATTATGAAAATCTAATCTGTGGATTAGACAAAGTTTATATGAACACAACAGGAAATGCAGGGCTTGCAAAGGGTGGTTCGGGAGACGCCCTAACTGGAATAATAACAGCCTTTTTAGCCCAAGGATACGAACCTATAAAAGCTGCAACAATGGGTGTATATATTCATGGCCTTGCTGCAGACATTTGTTTAAAAGAACAAAGTATGGAAAGTATGTTGATTGAGGATGTAATCAAAAACCTAGGATATGCTTTTAAGAATATTTCGAAATAGGCGTATCAAAAATATATTGATACCATTTAACTATGAATGAGATTCAATTATTTTCAACACAATCTCTCTATTAAGTGGTTTAACTATATAGTCTACCACATTAGAATTAGTTTTGGCTTTTTCAATGTCTTTAGGATCTACAGAAGATGAAAGCATATACACCTTGATTTGATTTTTTATGTGAGCATCTAATTTTTCAAATTTATCCAAGAAATCCCAACCACTCCATTTAGGCATATTTATATCTAATAACAATACTGATGGCATAGCTTTAGAAGCTGCAGAATAAGTATTTACAATAAATTCAAATCCTTTTTCAGGCTCTAAAAATGTAGTTGTTTCTAACTCACCATTTACCTGCCTTATAGAGTATTTACAGAGCATATTATTGATTTGGTCATCATCAATGACAATAAAATGAGCTATTCTTTCCATATTTAATTAAAATCGACTCAATAATACCATTAGTTTAAAAATATTTTGATATTTTATAAAAAATTCATTCAAATTGAATAAAAAATCAAACGTATTTTTTTAATATATATATTGAAATCTAAAATTTAGAAATTAAAAATCAATCTAAATTATCACTTTAATTCCCCATAGCATAGTCATTTTATCATCACTTACTGAAACCAATCTATGATTATCAAGCCACAAAAGTTTATTTACTGATGTGCTATGTGATTGGTTGCGGACTTTATCAATAACCTTTAGCAATTTAAATGTTTTTGCATCCCATATCTTAATGGTTTTATCCATGCTTCCTGTGGCTAGCAAAGTATTTTCAGGATTAAAAACAATGGTATTGATATGCAAGGTATGCGCAGTTATATCATGTAATAACACAAAATCATTTTCAACATCCCATACCTTTAGCATGGCATCTCGGCCACCACTAATAAGGTATCTTCCATTTTTAGAATAGCTGAGTGCAAAAACTGAATTACTGTGTCCGCTCAAGGTTCTTTTCAATTGATAGGTTTCTGCATCATATATTCTGATGGAGAAATCGCTAAAACCAACGGCAAACTCTTTTTCATTAGGTTGTATAGCTAAACAACGTGCACTTTTTTCAGAGCCCTTTATTTTGTAAACCAATTGCAAGCTTTCCAAATCCCAGATATTTATTACTCCATCACCACCCACACTTATCAATTGGTTTTGATGGGCTTTCAAATCATACAATCCCAATGTATGCGCTTCAATATTTCTGGTTTCGGCTTGTTGGTTTAAATCAATACAGTGTAAGCTGCCTTGGGCAGTTCCTACAAATAATTGCATCTTTTCACTATCTAGTAAAAACGAATAAACCGGCCGAGAAACCCTGCTTATGAGCACTCCATCTGATTTATCATTATTCGACCACTCCACAATGTATCCATCAGCCGCACCTGTATAAAAATGATTGTCCTTTTGAGATTTTCCAAGGGCATATATACAATCTTTGTGTCCTGCAAATTGTCCCAATTTCTGAATTTGAATCATACTTCTCTATGTTTCTAAAAAGTTTGCAAGCTACTCATCGAAATTCGTATTTTCGTATTCCAATCGTGCCATTATTTAAAAAAATATCCCCCGACCCAAACAGCATTCTTGCGATATGGAAAATTAACGAAAGTAAAGAGGATTTACTTCAATTAATTGATGAGCGTCTTCATGAGGTTTCTAAACCAAGAGAAGTTCATGATAATGTTGGTAAACATTGGCTTGCAAGTAGGGCATTGCTATTGCAGTTATTCGATAAACACAAGGTTGAAGTTCACAAAGACATAAATAACAAACCTAGTCTTGTTGTTGATGGGCAGTCTTATTATATTGCCATAACGCATTCTTATGACTATGCAGCAGTGATGATCAGCGATACGCATGATGTTGGTTTGGATATGGAAAGAATAGATACGCGAATAGGAAGAGTAGCAAAAAAATTTGTGAATGAGGAAGAAGATTTATACTTGTCAAAAGTCTCATTGGATGAGTTGAATTATTATCAAACCATCATTTGGTCGGCTAAAGAAACAATGTATAAAATATATGGTAAGAAAGAGCTTGATTTTAAATTGCACATGAGTGTGGAGGCCTTTGATAAGTCGCAAGAATCAATATTAGGTAGAATACATAAAGGAGATGAAAAGTGTATTTTGAACCTACAGTTAGATTGTATTGACAATTATATCCTGTGTTATTGCAGGCATATTAACTGATCATTTCACATACTTTCCTATCAATAGAAAAAGTTAGCATTTCAGGTTTCAAATCCCTTCGTTTAACCCAAAAAAACCTCAAGTATTCGGGCTTTCCGTATTCTATTACCTCAAACTCTTCTAGATTTATTTTTATTGGAAATTCCTTTGGCGCTACTTTATAATAAATAGAAATGAGTTGATCTGTTCCCCTAAATGCACTTTGCTGAAAGAAATCGGTGGTATAAATATGATCTCCTATTTCTACTTCCAATTGAGCTTCTTCCATAAACTCTCGCTTCAAACATTCTCGGGTTCCTTCACCAAATTCCATCCCTCCTCCAGGAAACTTAGTGAATTCAAAATCACCCATTCGCTCATGCACAAGCAAAACCTCATCATTGGGGTTGGTTAATATGCCATAAACACGAATATTAAACCTATCGATGTTCAACATATTTAGTTTTTAAAAGAATAGATTACACCCAA
>RGVD01000470.1 GCA_010027395.1 Bacteroidota bacterium | reverse complement strand
TAGGATCGCAAGCCAGTGGACCCCTTAGCCCCTTGGCTGCCCCAGCCCCCAGCCTCTATGAGCTCCTAGAGGTGTCGGCGGATGCCAGCCCTGGCCAGCTGCGCGCCGCCTTCCGTCAGCTAAGCAAACGCTTCCATCCAGATACCACCACCTTGCCCCAGGCCGAAGCCAGTCGCTGCTTCCGCCAATTGCAGGAGGCGATGGCGGTGTTGGCTGATCCCGAACAAAGGCGCCTTTACGACGCCAGCCTGGGGGCGCCGCCAGCCCCCGTGCCCCCGGTCGGTCGGCCCGCCAAGGATCCGCCCCAGCGCCGGGAGCTTTCCGGCGGCGAATGGTTTGCCCTGGTGCTACTGGGTGGGGCCTTGTTACTCAGCTTGGCCTTGGGGCTGGGCCTGGCATGGTGGCGGGGCATGGCGTTGTTGCACGATGCTCCCCAGCTCTGATACGCCGCTCTATGGCCACCCCCTACCGGCCCTGGAGCAGTGGTTGTTAACCACGGGATTTGAACGGGATGAGGGGGATCCCAGTAGTTGGCATTTGCATCTGGCCCAGTGGTCAGCGCAGCTCCAACTGCAAGCCGATGGGCTGAAAATTATCTGGACCAGGGGGGAGCAGGCCACCAGCCGACATTTTTCCTACGGCCTTAGCCGGGCCGACATGGAGGCGGCATTGTTGGCGGGACCTTAGAGGGCGGCTAATCCCTGGGCCAGCAGCTCGTAGGAGCGTTCAAGTTCAGCGGCGCTGATGCATAGGGGTGGCATCAGATAAACCACCGAACCAAGGGGTCGCAGAAATAGGCCGCCGGCAAGGCAGTGCCGTTGTAAATCAAGGCCAATCGTTTGCAGGTACCCGCTGGGGCCCTGCAGTTCGAAGGCCGCCACAGTGCCCAGCAGCCGAGGCCTTTGGGCCAGAGGCTGGCTAGCCACCAGCCCTTCCAGCAGGGGCCGGTGCCAGCTCTCCAGTTGCTGGTAGCGCTGGGGAAATTCCTCCAGTACATCAAGGCTGGCATTGGCGGCAGCACAGCCGAGCGGATTGGCCGTGAAGCTGTGGCCATGGAAAAAGGTGCGCTCCGCTTCCGGACCAACAAAGCCCTGATACAACTCCTCGGTG
>RGVD01000469.1 GCA_010027395.1 Bacteroidota bacterium | reverse complement strand
ACGTATGAAGGTTGTGTTATTTGTTACTTCGTTATTTGTTATTTTGGTATTTGTTAATTGGTCATTCAATACCGAGATGTCACCTTGAGCGGAGTCGAAAGGTGTTTGTATGTTATTCGTTTCTTCGTTATTCGTTACTTCGTTATTCGGTATTGAAATATCAGCTTTAATCTTTTGCTTTTCTTCATGTGAATTAGAGGCAAACAAATCCAATTGTACAATGGGTGCGGCATGCTGAGGATTACTAATTCTATCTTCAAAAACAATCTCAGGCTCCAAATCAACTCTATGCTCCCCTACTTGCTTTATGTAAAACTCTTTTTCTTTTTGTAGCAATGCCAATGTTTGAATGGTTTTTCCCAAACCCATATCATCGGCCAAGCATCCACCAAATTGATTTTCTTTTAAAAAATAAAACCAATCAAAACCTGCCTTTTGATAAGGCCTCAACTATTTGACCGTAGTTTTTTATCTGCTCAAGCTTATCGCTAAGTTGCAAATATTTACCTCCCTGATTGGCAATTTCATCAAGTAATCCAATATGATGTTTGTCCAATTGAATATCGTCATCATTCCTAGAAAACTCAAGAATACCGCTCAAATTACCAAACCATTCGTTGGGTATAATGGCAATCATACCATTGGGTAAAATAAATTCGCGCTTGCCTTTTAATATGTATTCGCGTAAGGAAAGAAACGGAAAACTAAATTCACCAAACTTCACCATAGCTTGAACATCAAACCAGTCTTTCTGTTCTTTTACTTCAATTTTTATTTCACGCTTACCAATAAAATATTTGCTAGAGCTGTCTTCATTTTGAATAATTTTGATTTTATTTTGCTTAAGCACTTCATGGTTTTCGTTCAACCATTCTAAAAAATCATATTTGTTAGTAGCCTCTTCACTTAGCAATGTGCCGGCAGCGGGAAGAAGTTTACTATTCTTTAATTTAAAATAGGACTGGTTAAACTGTATGATTCCCATTCCTTCCAACAATTCCTTTACCTCATCCTCACGTTTACGATTACGTTTGGTTCGATAAAAAATATAACTATCTTCTTTTTTTGAAAGGGTTACCTGCACCCTTTGATTACTAGCGTAATCAAACA
>RGVD01000468.1 GCA_010027395.1 Bacteroidota bacterium | reverse complement strand
GTTTAAATTTGGCCTCAGTTATAAATAAAATATTAGCCAAAGTTTGATTTATAATAAATCGAACAAAATGATCATCATCTTTTGTTATCTGCGATTGGACACCCTCTGTTTTTCCATGACCACCTTCTTTATTGCGTGTGATAGAAACACCTTTGGAGCCCGTCGCAAATCTAACCTCCAAAAAAATTCAAACTAAAAAAATCTGGTTCAAAACTTTTAGAAATTTCTCACTCGGTTTTTTTTGGAATTTTTTTGATTTTTTCTGCGTTTTGGTTCGCAGTTTTGGTAATTCTTGGTTGTTTTTTAGTGTTTAGGCGCAGCTGTCCCTTGTTCAGGTTGTTAGCGGTGGAGATGGCGTAGTAAGAACTACCAATCTTTTAAAGTTAAAAGTAATCGCCTGCATGAAGGCGGAGAACTGATTTTTGGCAATTCCTCGGTATCTAACTCTTTTGTTTTGTTTGGAGAAGACGCGTTCAAACGGAGCTCTGAGTTTGGTATAGTAAGAATCAAGATCACGATTCTTGCCCTTCATGTTATTTTTCTTGATGGCGCAGAGATGAACTCCTTTTGTTAGTGCAGCCTGTTTGGCATTTTTGTCGCAGTATCCTTTGTCGGCATAAGCGGCACCAGAGTTGGGTGCTACATGCTTGAATCCTTTTGAATCAATGATGTTAGCTGAAGTAATCGCCACTTTGTTGATCATGCCTGATTGCATATCGACTGAAGTATGCTGCTTGTATCCGAACCAGATTTTATCTTTTGATTTAGCTCCAAATTTAGCGTCTTTATCGAAAGCGACTTTTTCTAAAGTTTTGTTGTTGAGGGATTCAAGTTTAAGCTCAATTGCTTTATCTCTTTCTTTCCAAAGGCCAACTTTTGAGATGAGATGAGTGGCATCAACGAAGGTGAATACTTCGCTCATGTAGCCTTGAGATTTTAACTGATCGCGAAGAAGAGAAAATATTTTAGAAAGTTTGTTAGTGCCGATTCTACTTCTTACCCTGCCAAACACAGAATGATCTGGGGTTTTATCAACTAAGCCGAATTGGCAGAACCATTTAGCTGAAGCGTTTTCAGCAATGAATCTTTCCAACTCGCGATCACTCAAATC
>RGVD01000467.1 GCA_010027395.1 Bacteroidota bacterium | reverse complement strand
TCAAAATGGTAGAAGTAATTACTTCAGCATAATCATCAAAACTTGGGCTGATATCATTACCTGGCAAATAAGAACCACGTAAGGTATTGGTTGATGCAAATCCACCTCCCATATCAATATATTGTATGTTTTTATTCCACTTAGCTTTGATGTTCATAGCCAAATCACAAAGCTTAGAAGCTGCAATTCCGTAGGCTCCAGCAGTCAACATAAAAGTTCCAATATGTGTATGTAAACCTACCAATTCCATATTCTCACAATTCATTATTTTTGTGATGGCATTCCATGCTTGGTATGATTCGTAGTTGAATCCAAATCTATCCCACAATGGATATACACCCACATCCATATTCACCCTAATAGCTACTTTGGCTTTTTTCTTTGATGTTTCAACAATCTCTATCAAATCATACAACTCATCAAAATGATCGATATGAATAGTAGACTCATTTTCGATGGCTTGCTTCAATTCCGCAATGGTTTTATCGGGACCATTGAACAATATTTTGTTACCCGGAACACCATTTCTGATGGCTTTCTCGTATTCAAATCCACTTACTACTTCTGCCCAAGCACCTTCTTGGTGAAACACTTTACATACAGCATCCAAATAATTGGTTTTGTAGCTCCATGCAAACTGCACTTTTGGATAACGGGTTTTAAAAGCACGCAAGGCAGATTGGTATGTTTTGCGAATAGTACGCTCTGATATTACAAAGCATGGCGAGCCATATTGCTCTATAATGCGTTTTACTGGCACAGTGTCAATATGCGATGTAGGCTGGTATTCTGTACGGGTACCAAATTTGTTCATCAGGCCTGCGTTCATCTTACGAATCATGGGACGTTCGTAGCGTAATTTTTCTTTTGTTTCGGTTGACATATCTTTTATAATTTAATTTTTTTGAATACTATTTTTTGTGATGATTTAATTCTCGCCAAAGGCTGAAAAGTGTTGGAACTGCTCAATATCTATGATCATATCCCACGAGTAACGAATGAAGGTTTTGCCTACTTCGTATGTTTCATAAGGTTTTACCTTTTCGCCCATTGCTAGTTTTACCAAAGCAGCAGGTTGATTTTGACCCGCTCCAACAGTTAAATAAATCCA
>RGVD01000466.1 GCA_010027395.1 Bacteroidota bacterium | reverse complement strand
AGAGCACAGATTAAATAGTCGCAATATTTTTTGCATTCCTCCAACATAATTATGTGACCTGCATGTAAAAGGTCAAATGTTGAACATGTTATTCCGATTACTCTATTTTGTTTATCCATTAACTTGATTATTTATCCATTTATAAGTTTTTTTCATACCGGATACAAGAGGTTCGGATACAACCCAACCAACTTTTTGTTTATAAAGTTTATTATCTGAATTTCTACCCTGTACACCAATCGGACACTTGAATCCATACTTATCTTCAAAATCTTTTCCACCTATATTTTTAATTGTAATATTTTTATCTGAAATGTCTATTACCATTTGAGCCAATTCATTTATAGAAACCATTTCTTCAGACCCAATATTAACCGGCCCTGTAAAATCACTTTCCATAAGTTTTAATATTGCCTCAACACACTCATCTACATATAAAAATGAACGAGTTTGTTTACCATGACCCCAAACTTCAATTTCACCACCATCTTGGGTTTCTGCTACTTTACGACACATAGCTGCGGGAGCTTTTTCTTTACCACCAACCCAAGTACCAAACGGACCAAAAATATTATGAAATCTTGCAATTCTAACATCTAACTTATAATTTCTATTAAATGCTAAAAATAATCTTTCACTAAAAAGTTTTTCCCATCCGTATTCTGAATCAGGATTGGCTGGATATGCTAAAGATTCTTCACAGTTAGGGTTTTCGGGATTTAACTGATTGTGTTCGGGGTACATACATGCTGAGGATGAATAAAAAAGTTTTTTGACGTTACTTTTTGTTGAATAGTAGCTGACATTTAAATTTATCAGTGCTGAATTATGCATAATGTTAGCGTCATTTTCACCGGTAAAAATATATCCGGCGCCTCCCATATCAGCGGCCAGTTGATATACTTCATCAAATGATTCTATTTTTGTGAATGGTTGTTTAAGTAATGAGTAATTCATTATAATGCCTTCTAAAGTTTCTAATCTTAAAACAGACTCAACAATCTTAGGGTCTCTTAAATCTCCCACAACAAAATCATTGCAAAATTCATTCTTTTTGAAGTATTCATGTTGTTTAATATCAACAACTCTAACATAATTTCCTTCCTCATAT
>RGVD01000465.1 GCA_010027395.1 Bacteroidota bacterium | reverse complement strand
AAACCTAAAAATTGATATTTATATATCCTATTATAATAGATATATAGATACAATGGAAAAAGCAAAAGAACGTGTCCGTGCCTGGCAGTCAGGTATTCTGGATTTATCGGGTCTTAGACTCACAGAACTTCCTGAACTTCCTGCGGGCGTTACCATTCTCTATTGTTCTTATAATTGTCTTACCAGGTTACCCGATACTCTTCCTGCGGGTCTTACATGCTTAGTTTGTACTCACACACAACTGACCATGCTCCCTGAGAATCTTCCGATGGGTCTTACAAACTTATATTGTTATAATAATCAACTGACGACTCTCCCCGAAAATCTCCCTGCGGCTCTTACAACGTTATATTGCGACAATAATCAACTGACGACTCTTCCCGAAACTCTCCCTGTTGGTCTTACACTGTTATGTTGCTACAATAATCAGCTGACCACGCTACCCGAAACTCTCCCTGCGGGTCTTACAGACTTACATTGCGACAACAATCAACTGACAACTCTTCCCGAAACTCTCCCTGTTGGTCTTACACTGTTACGTTGCGACAATAATAAACTGACAACTCTCCCCGAAACTCTCCCTGCGGGTCTTATGGAGTTAAACTGCTTCCAAAATCAACTGATGACTCTTCCCGATACTCTGCCTGCGGGTCTTACAAAGTTAATGTGTTCCTATAATCAGCTGAGGACTCTTCCCGAAACTATCCCTGTGGGTCTTACAAAGTTAATGTGTTCCTATAATCAGCTGACGACTCTTCCAGAAACTCTCCCTGCGGGTCTTACACGGTTATATTGCAACAACAATCAACTGACGACGCTCCCCGATACTCTTCCTGTGGCTCTTACCGAGTTATATTGTTACAGCAATAACCTTCCAGGCCGCCCCAAAGATGAATCTATCCCCGATTATGTAGCCCGTGTGAAAGCCATTGCAGAAGCAGCCAGTAAAGAGCGTATCACACAACGATGTGCTCTCTACTTTGAAGAACTAGTCAAGAAGGTCTGGCATCCGCAACGGGTAGAACTCTTGATGCTGGCGGGTGTGGATATGGAAGATATGTAATAAATTATTTTATAACAAAACCTAAAAATTGATATTTATATATCCTATTATAATAGATATATAGATACAATGGA
>RGVD01000464.1 GCA_010027395.1 Bacteroidota bacterium | reverse complement strand
GCCCGCCAACAAAAGGCATCTTAAGTGTATCATTGTTTTGATTAATCACTTTGATGCTGTTTTTGTAATTTAAAGTGTAGTCGCTTTGAGAATGTAAATGGAAGTTTACACACAGAATAAGTAAAAAAAGTGCGGCTATATGTTTCATAAAATGATTTATTTGCTTGGTAAAAATAGTAAAAACAAAACATTCGCACTCATAATAAATTCTTAAATGACTATAGAACAATTTTATAAGATATTTCTTCAGCACCCAATTATATCAACTGATACGAGAAAGATTGAAAAAGGTTCCTTGTTTTTTGCCCTAAAAGGAGATCGCTTTAATGCCAATACTTTTGCTGAACAAGCCTTAGAACAGGGTGCGGCTTATGCTATCATTGATGAGGTAACATATAAAAAGTCAGATAAATTTGTTTTGGTAGATGATGTGTTGACATTCCTACAAAATCTTTCGAAGTATCACCGCCAACAACTACAAATTCCTATGATTGCCATTGTAGGTTCTAATGGTAAGACCACAACTAAAGAGTTGATACATTCAGTATTGTCAGAAAAGTTCGTAACTCTGAGTACACCTGGTAATTTTAATAACCATATTGGTTTGCCGCTTACGCTTTTGATGATAAAACCTGAACACCAAATGGCGGTGATTGAAATGGGTGCAAATCACGTGGGTGAGAATGCATTTTTGTGTGAAATAGCTGATCCTAATTTTGGTTTGATTACCAATAATGGTAAAGACCATTTGGAAGGTTTTGGAAGTATTGAGGGTGTGGCAAAATCAAATAGTGAGTTGTATTACTACCTCTTAAAAAATAGTGGTTTGGCATTTGTTAATGCCCATGATGAATGGCTGCTTCGCATGGCAGCTAGGTTGGAAAATAAAAAGACTTATGCCGGTAATTTTGAAGGCAAAGAAAAGCCTGCAGATTACGTAGCTTTTGCTTCACAGCTTCAACCCAATATTGAATTCAACATTCAACAATCATCTAGCATAACTTCTCATTTGAGTGGTGATTATAATTTTGATAATATCATGGCTGCTGTTGCTTTAGGCTTGCACTTTGGTATGAACGAGGAAGAGATAAAGAATGGCATTGAAAAGTATCAACCTAAAAACAATCGTTCGCAAATCA
>RGVD01000463.1 GCA_010027395.1 Bacteroidota bacterium | reverse complement strand
TTAAATCTTGACGAATTAAATGATGCCCTCGTGAAAACCCGCGAGGAGCAATTTAAGTTAAGATTTAAAAAATCTCGTGGTGATTTATCGCAAACTCATTTGCTCCGACAAGCAAAAGTTAAAGTTGCGCAAATTAAAACTTTGATCACGCAGAAAGAAGAGGTAAAGAATGGTTGAACAACAAAAAACAGTTAGAACTGTAACTGGTAAAGTTGTGAGTGATAAAATGGATAAAACCATTGTTGTTCTCGTTGAGCGATCTGTAAGACATCCAAAATACGAAAAGATCATTAAGCGTCGAACAAAATTACATGCACACGATGAAAACAGTTCTGCGAAAATGGGGCAGATGGTAAAGATTCAAGAATGCCGTCCTATTTCAAAAACTAAAACTTGGAAACTGGTAGAAATATTATAACCAATGAGGCATTGAATTTTCCTTTATTTTTGTTATAATACCCAGCCTTTTATATATAAATAAATAAAATGTTTGGAGTAAATAATGATCCAAATGCAAACACTGCTAGAAGTTGCAGACAACAGCGGTGCAAAGAAATTAATGTGCATCAAGGTACTTGGTGGTTCACATCGAAGATACGCACGTGTTGGCGATATTATTAAGGTTAGCGTAAAAGATGCTTTACCTCGCAGTAAAGTAAAAAAAGGCGCGGTGATGAATGCTGTAGTTGTTAGAACAGCTCAGGGTGTTCGTCGTCAAGATGGAAGTTTAATTCGTTTTGATGATAATGCTGCTGTTCTTCTTAACAATCAGCACGAACCCATTGGAACCCGTATTTTCGGCCCAGTGACCAGAGAGTTACGTGATCGCTTCATGAAAATTATTTCACTAGCACCTGAAGTTTTATAGAGAGGAATGTGATGAAAAGAATTATCAAAGGCGATACCGTATATGTTTGTACCGGAAAAAGTAAAGGACACATTGGTAAAGTTCTTTCTGTTTCAAACGAGAAAATTCTTGTTGAAGGTGCAAACCTTGTGAAGAAGCATGTAAAACCAAATCCAAACTTGAACGAGAAGGGTGGTATCAAAGAAATTTCGATGCCTATCCACGTTTCAAATTTGGCTATTTATAATCCTTCTACAGGCAAGCCAGATAAAATTGGCTTTAAGTTTGTCGAA
>RGVD01000462.1 GCA_010027395.1 Bacteroidota bacterium | reverse complement strand
GGCTAACATTGACCCGAAGGCTGATGGGTTGTCAATGAGGAGTCGTTTACGAAGCTCATTGACAAGTTAAAGCCTAAGGGTCATTTCATTGCCACAACAAAAGTCTTTTGCATTAAACTCATTTCTAGGCCGCCTTTTGGTAATTTTCACCTGACAAAAGCATAGCCATGACAATTCGGGCATTTTTGTTGGCAACTGCAACAGCTGCTTTATTCATGCCTCCTGTGTCTTTAATTTTATTGACCCAGGCGCTTCTAGCATCACTTTTTTGACTGCAGTGCATTACATAAGAAGCTCCCGAAGCTAAACATCCCTTAATCATTTTTCATTTTGGCCACTGGAGTGCTGCCTAGGTACTAATCCTAAATAGTCTGAAAAATGTCGGCCATTTTTAAATCCCTGACCATGACCAACTAAAACAGTAATCGGTCCGTTTTGTAATCGCTGATAAACCTCATGTTGTTTGCTGATTTGTTCAATTTGAATGTCAAGCTTATCTATTTTTTCATCTGCGCTGTTAAGCCATTTTCAATATTTCTATCAAAAATGCCAGGGAGTGCTTGTTTTAATTTTTGATAGCCAGCGGCAATACCCCATATTCTTTCATTAAACCACGCAGTTGATTACTCACTGTGGTACGAATCTCAATATCATTGGACCTTATCCGTAACAGACTTTGAATATCTTGTTGTTCAACTGTTTTGGGTGTGACATAAGGCGTGCCTGCCCAAAAGGATGCCTCCATCATACCTTAGGCATCTCGATAATCATTTTGAATATACGGTTTGACATATTGAGTTGAAATTAACTTGACCATATGACCATAGCCTTGAAATGGACGTGCTTACCACAAGCCTCCATATATATTTTACAGGCTTTAAGCTTGGATATGAACTCAATGAGCTTAGCTCGGCTTGTGATTCTTTTCGTCAGTAGACATTTTTGTTTACCATCAACGCCATACAATTGAAAAACATCCTTTGCCAAATCGATTGAGAATCGTGTAATATTCATAACGGACCCTCCATTTATTCATTTTAATTAAGTACGCTTAATTATGGCGCAAAAAACTGACGCCGTTTGATAAATTGGCCGGGTCCATTTCATTAAATAGCCAGCAATAAAAAATTCATTCCCCTCT
>RGVD01000461.1 GCA_010027395.1 Bacteroidota bacterium | reverse complement strand
CAATATACTTCTACGGTAAACTTAGAGCCCTTAAGTGTGTTATCAAGCTACCGCAATGTGAACAATAAAGTACTCTTTGGACAAAATGTAATTGTGCTGCAAGAGGATGGCTTGATTAAAGTAGGTAATCAGCTTATATTACATTAGGAACGGAGTAGAAGATTTGGTGTGGATTGTAGAAGACAGAAATCAAACACAATGATCATTAGCCACCAAAAGCTTTAGCGTATGCGCAAACAAAACTGTCAAGCTGAGACGAATTGAAAATCACCCAGCCTATTGCCAATATGTTGTTATGCGGTCGGCTTTCTTTTCTGTCAAGAGAGTTTAACAAAGTTGTCTTCGAGTTTTACGTTAAAATTAATTTCCGCCTTTAATGCTTTGAAAACTCTTAATATAGTGTCAATTGTTGCGCTGTTAGCACTACTTTCGAGTTTAGAAATTTGAGCTTTCTGCACTCCAACAAGCTTGCCAAGTTCTTCTTGTGTCAAGTGGCGTTCTTGTCTTGCCGATTTAATCATTTTTCCCAACACGTCCATACGAAGTTCGTATTCGTATTCGTCACGGTCAGTTGTTCCAACTTTTCCGATATACTTGTCTTTCATTTCGGCAAGTGAATAAGTCTTAATTTCTTTAGTCGCCATATTTTCTATTTTTTTGTTTTATTGTTAAAATATTTGTCTCTTAGTCTTTCTGCACGTTCAATTTCTTTCGTAGGTACTTTATTAACCTTCTTTATGAAACCATGGGTCGCAATTACCAGTGTTTCCTTATTGTTTGACTTATCCCAAAATGCAAGCAATCTGATTTGAAGACCACCAAACTTTGTACGTAGTTCCCAAATGTCATTTTGTAGTTTCTTAAACAATTTTGGGTCATTAGTCTGTTCAGCAAGTTCAATGTTGTAAAATATTTTTTTGATAGTTTTTGTATCAAGTCCTGCTAAAAACTCGTTTGCTTCTTCCATAAACCGTGTCTCGAAATATTTCACTTGCCAAATTAATTGTTAAAGCTTACAAAGATATTCAAAGTTTCCAAATATAGAAACAAAAAAAATAGTACTGATGTCTTGGGTCGTTTTTAAGCAGACGCATAACGTTTTGCGTGTAGGCGATGTTGCCTTGTGTTGCGCCTGCGGCAAGGTTATGGCGCTTGCACGCTGTTAT